>NZ_JBFRFA010000010.1:0-115965 GCF_052114585.1 Pedococcus sp. 2YAF34 | reverse complement strand
GTCGGGACCGCAGTCCCGACCACGCGGCTCGCGTCACTTGTTCTCGTCGTCCAGCAGCTTCTGGAACGCCTCGTTGGCCGCGTCCGCCGAGGCGGCCGGGTCCTTGCCGGTGATGGCGTCGACGATCGGCTGGCCCACGATCTCCCGTGCCTCGGGCACCTTGACCACCAGCGGCCGGTCGTGACCGACACCGTTCTGGGTGCTGACGGCGATCGCCGCGGCGAGGTCCTTGGGGTAGGTGGACGTCCCCTCGGGGTCGGACCACACCGACGTGCGCGCCCCGGGGACCCCCGACTTCTGGTTGGCCAGGGTCTGCTCCTTGCTCGTGGCCCACTGGATGAACTTCCAGGCGTTGTCCTTGTTCTTGGAGGCCTCGTTGACGCCGAGGGCCCACGACGGGACGTTGTACGGCTTGGAGCCGGCCGGGCCGGCGGGGAACGGCGCGAAACCGACGGTGTCGGCGACCTTGGACTTGGCCTTGTCGGTGGCGTTCTTGTAGAGCGAGTCTGCCTCGGTGTAGAAGGCGGCCTTGCCCTGGGTGAAGATGGCCATGGCTTCGGGCCAGCTCATGTCCGTGCTGACGTTCTTGGGCCCGTGGTCCCTGATGAGCCCGCCGTAGAAGGCGTAGGCCTGCTTGGCCGCGTCGCTGTTGACCGCCGCCTTGTCACCGTCGCCGATGAACTCACCCCCGAAGCTGTAGAGGAAGCTCGAGAACTGGGTGACCGCGGCCGACTTGCCGGTGCGGGCCACGAACCCTGCGACGCCGGGGTTGTCCTTGGCGACCTTGGCCGCGTCGGTCTTCAGCTCGTCCAGCGTCTTGGGCGGGTTGGCGATGCCGGACTTCTTCAGCAGGTCCTTGCGGTAGTAGAGGACCTCCTGCTCGGTGATCGTCGGTACACCCACGACCTTGTCCTTGTAGGTGCTCGACTGGACCGGCCCCTGCTGGAAGTCGCCCCAGTTCCAGTCCTTGCTGGCCTTGACGTCGTCGGTGAGGTCGGCGAGGTAGCCGTTCTTGGCGAACAGCTTCCCCTCCTGCAACGGGCGGTACATCATCACGTCGATGTCGGAGGAGCCGGCGTTGAGCTTGACGTTGTACTGGTCGGACAGCTGGTCCTCGCCGAGCTGGGTGATCTCGACCTTCAGGCCGGACTGCTTCTCGAACTCGGGCAGGGCCTTCTTGATGTTGTCGGTCCAGACGTGGTTGGCCAGGGTCACGCGGACGGTCTTGGAACCCGACCCACCGCCGTCCCCTCCACCACAGGCCGACATCCCCAGAGCCGCGACCACGGCCAGAGAGGTGCTGATGACTACTGGCTGACGTCTCACGACTGTCTCCTTCTCGCCTGGCCGTTCCGCCGTTGGAACCGTCGCCGAGCAGACTCCTACGTCTGCTGATTCGTCGATGCTAGGCTCATACATCTGCTTTATGCAAGCACTTCCGCCTCATGAGTATGCTTTGTCCATGGCACAGACGGCGCAGGAGACCTCCGGCACCGACGACGGCCGACGAGAGCTGACCGGGTTGCACTCCCGGCTCCTCGAGGCGTTGGGCACGGCCATCTGCGGGGGCGGGCTCGAACCGGGCACCGTGCTGTTCATCGAGGACCTTGCCGAGGAGCACGCGGTCTCGCGGTCGGTGGTGCGCGAGGTGCTGCGGGTGCTGGCCTCCATGGGCCTGGTCGAGTCCCGGCGCCGGGTGGGCACGATCATCCAGCACCCGCGGGGGTGGAACGTCTACGACCCGCTCGTGATCCGCTGGCGGCTCGCGGGAGCGGGGCGCATCGGCCAGCTGAGGACCATCACGGAGCTGCGCTCGGCGGTCGAACCGGCAGCGGCGGCCCTGGCTGCCGAACGCGCCCAGCCACGCGAGGCCAGCGAGCTCGTCGCACTGGCCGCCCAGATGTGGGAGGCGGGCCAGTCCGGGGAGATGGACCTGTTCCTCGCCCTGGACATCGACTTCCACCGGCGCGTGCTGGCCGCCTCGCGCAACGAGATGTTCGAGCACCTCCACCAGCCGATCGCCGAGGTGCTCACCGGTCGCCACGCCTACGGCCTCATGCCCCACCACCCCCACGTCGACGCGCTCCAGTTCCACGTGGACGTCGCCCAGGCGATCCAGCGTCACGACAGTGACACCGCGCGCGAGCGGATGGTGCGGATCATGGACCGGACCATGGCCGAGACGAAGTCGATCTGGCAGGAGCAGGCCAGCGACGTCCGCGGCACCGCGGCGGCTCCCGGAGGAACCGCCGCGGAGTGACCGCGCAGGGTGGGCCGGGGCTCACCCACCGCCCAGCCGGCGTGCGGCCGGACTGATCCGCCCTCAGAGGGCGCAGGTGTTGACGATGTCGCCGCTCGCAGGCCTGGCCACGAAGCCGTCGGCCGGCGGGGGCGTGCCGCGCTCGACCCAGCCGGTCAGGGCGTCGAACGCGCTGCGGGCACAGGGCAGGAGGGGCCGCAGCTTGTCGGGGTACGCCGAGTACAGGCCGTCGGTGTGGGTGCCGTCCTCCACCGAGTAGTAGCGGTGCAGCGAGCCAGAACCGGCCTGGTCGACGAGCCGGTCGTAGACGTCCGCGTCAGTCGCCGCCGGGAGCAGCGTGTCCAGCGTGCCCTGGACGGTCAGCATCGGCTTGCCGATCTTCCCCGTCAGGGACACCGAGGCCACCGCGTCCTTGACCGCCTGCGGCCGTGAGGCGTAGTCGTAGTCGGCGTCGCAGCTCGGCGTCCCGCTGGCGCAGAATGGCACGCCCGCCTTGAGCGAACCGTCGAAGGAGGGGTCGAACTCCTCCCGGTAGATCCGCTGCGTCAGGTCCCAGTAGTAGGAGTAGTGGAAGGCCCAGAGGAACTCCGACCCGGGGGCGAACCCGGCCGCGATCATCGCGTCGTGGGCAGCCTGGTCGCCCGTGGCCGCGTACTTCGGGTAGTTCTTCAGCGCCGTCGGCAAATAGGTGAACAGGTTGGGACCCTCGGCACGGAACAGCGTGCCCTCCCAGTCGATGCCGCCGTCGTAGAGGTCGGGACGGTTCTCGAGCTGCCAGCGAGTGAGGTAGCCACCGTTGGAGATGCCGACCATCCAGGTGCGGCTCGGCGCCTTGGCGTAGACCTGCCGCAGCGTGGTCTTCGACGCCAGGGTCAGCTCGGTGACGCGGGAGTTCCACTCGCGGATCGAGCCGCCGGGGCTGCTGCCGTCGTCGTAGAACGAGGCACCGGTGTTGCCCTTGTCGGTCGAGGCGAACGCGTAGCCCTTGCTGAGCACCCAGTCGCTGATGATGAAGTCGTTCGCGTACTGCGCGCGGACGCCGGGAGCCCCGCTGACCACGAGGCCACCGTTCCAGTGGTCGGGGATGCGCAGGACGAACTGGGCGTCGTGGTTCCAGCCGTGGTTGGTGTTGGTCGTCGAGGTGTCCGGGAAGTACCCGTCCACCTGGATGCCCGGCACTCCGGTGGGGTTGACCGTGCCGGCGGCGTTGAGGCCGGCCCAGTCGCCCGGGTTGGTGTGGCCCGAGGCCACCGTCCCGGCTGTCGTGAGGTCGTCGAGGCACGCGAGGGTCTGCACCTCGGCACCCGGGACGCGGATCTTGGACTGGCGGGCACAGTGACCGCCCTGGGGCTTGTCCGCCGAGGCGGGAGCGGCCGTCGCGAGCCCACCGAGGAGGGCGAGCGAGGCAGTCGTGGCGAGGGCGGCGATCCGCCGGCGTGACGTCGTTGTCGGGCGCATGCGGCTCATGCTTCGCCCGGGGAACGGCCCTGCTCAATGTGGGTCAGGCACACAAACGGGAGGTGGGCCATGTGCCGCTCGCAGGGCAGGCGCGTCCGCCCTCATGCCGTGCTCGGAGCTGACCGGCCTACTGCGGCAGCGCTTGCAGCAGGTCGCGGGTGACCTCCAGCTGGCCGCGGTGCTGGGCGAGCTCCTCGTAGACGTGCATGAGCACCCCGCCCTGCGTCGCGGCGTACCAGTCGTCGCGCTCGTGGGTGGGGTTGGCCGGCGGCGCATGCACGTCGGAGCGGGACACCCACTCCTGCAACGCGATCCGGGTGCGGTCGGTGTCGGTCGCGAGGTCGGCCACTGCTCCGGAGGCGGTGAACTCGGCGTCGCGGTCGCGTGGCACGACCTCGCCGAGGTTGACGGTCGAGGCCCAGCGGGCGGCGACGCCCAGGCAGTGCGTGAGGATCGCGAAAGGGGTGTTGGCGCCGGGGAGGTCCGGTCGGCGGTTGGCCAGGTCGTCACCGAGCTCGACGACGATGTCGCGCATGGCCACGAGCGCCTCGTCACAGAAGCGCAGGTAGGTCTTCTCGTCGATCACGACGCCCTCCCTCCTCCACCGGCCTGTGGAGCACCCTGCATCGAGGTCATGCCTGCCCGGTCTCGAGCAGCCGGCGGAACCCCGCCTCGTCGAGGATCGGGCGGCCCAGCTCGCGGGCCTTGTCCTCCTTGGAGCCGGCGTTCTCACCGACGACGACGTAGTCGGTCTTCTTGGAGACCGACCCGGAGGCCTTGCCGCCGCGGGCCAGGATCGCCTCCTTCGCCTCGTCCCGGGAGAACCCCTCGAGCGACCCGGTCACCACGACGGTCATCCCCGCGAGGGTCTGCTCGACCGACTCGTCGCGCTCGTCCTCCATCCGCACGCCGTCGGCGGCCCAGCGGTCGACGATGCGCGTGTGCCAGTCGCCGGCAGGGCCGTCGAACCACTCGCGCACGGCCTCCGCGATGACCCCACCGACGCCCTCGACCCCGGCGAGCTCCTCGAGGCTCGCCTCGCGGATGCGGTCCATGGAGCCGAAGTGCTGCGCCAGGGCACGGGCGGCCGTGGGCCCCACATGGCGGATCGACAGGGCAACGAGGACCCGCCACAACGGCTGGGTGCGGGCGGCCTGCAGGTTGTCGACGAGGCGGCGACCGTTGGCCGACAGCACGCGGCCGTCGACGACCTGGTCCTCGGGGTCGGTCTTCTTCGCCGCCCGGGTGAACAGCGGGACCTGGGCGATGTCCTTCTCCCGCAACGAGAACAGCCCCGACTCGTCCTCGAGCACCCCGGAGTCGAGCAGCGCGACGGACCCCTCCCAACCCAGCGCCTCGATGTCGAACGCGCCACGACCGGCGAGGCTCGACAGCCGCTCGCGCAGCTGCGAGGGACAGGTCCGGGCGTTGGGGCAGCGGATGTCCTTGTCGCCCTCCTTCTCGGGCTTGAGCTCGGTGCCGCACGACGGGCAGTGCGTGGGCATCACGAACTCCCGCTCGGTGCCGTCGCGCAGCTCGACGACCGGGCCGAGGATCTCCGGGATGACGTCGCCTGCCTTGCGCAGCACGACGGTGTCGCCGATGAGCACGCCCTTGCGCCGCACCTCGTCACCGTTGTGGAGGGTGGCGCGCTCCACGGTGGACCCCGCGACGAGCACCGGCTCCATCACGCCGAACGGGGTGACGCGACCCGTGCGGCCGACGTTGACCTGGATGTCGAGGAGCTTGGTGTTCACCTCCTCGGGCGGGTACTTGTAGGCGATGGCCCAGCGGGGTGCCCGCGAGGTGGAGCCGAGCTGGCGCTGGACGGCCACCTCGTCGACCTTGACGACGATCCCGTCGAGCTCGTGCTCGACGCTGTGCCGGTGCTCGCCGAAGTGGACGACGAACTCCTGCACCTGCTCGAGGGTGTCGAGCACCTTGTAGTGGCTGGAGATCGGCAGCCCCCACTCACGCAGCAGCTCGTAGGCCTGCGACTGGCGGGTGAGCTCGAGGCCGTCGCGGAACCCGATGCCGTGGACGAGCATGTGCAGCGGCCTGCTCGCGGTGACCCGCGGGTCCTTCTGGCGCAGCGACCCTGCGGCGGAGTTACGGGGGTTGGCGAACGGCGCCTTGCCGGCCTCGACCAGCGAGGCGTTGAGGTCGGCGAACGCCTCCACGGGGAAGAACACCTCTCCCCTGACCTCGACGCGCGCCGGGTGCCCGGTGCCCGCGAGCTGGTGGGGTATGCCGTCGATCGTGCGCACGTTGTTGGTGACGTCCTCGCCCGTCCGACCGTCGCCACGGGTGAGCGCCCGCACCAGACGCCCCTTGTCGTAGAGGAGGTTGACGGCCAGGCCGTCGATCTTCAGCTCGCACAGGAAGTGCAGGTCGTCGGTGCCGGCGTCGCGGGTCACCCGTGCCGCCCACGCGGCCAGCTCCTCGGGCGAGAAGCAGTTGTCGAGCGACAGCATCCGCTCGAGGTGGTCGACGGCCTGGAAGTCGGTGGAGAACACCGCGCCGCCGACCTGCTGGGTGGGGCTCTCGGGGGTGCGCAGCTCGGGGTGCTCGTGCTCGAGCTCGTTGAGCCGGCGGATGAGGGCGTCGTACTCCCCGTCGCTGATCGTCGGGGCGTCCTTGACGTGGTAGGCGAACTGGGCCGCGGACGCCTGCTCGGCGAGGTCGACCCACTCGTGCCGGGCCTGGTCGGGGACGGTGCTGGAGACGATCTCACTCACGCGAGCCATCCTGCCGCACACCACCGACGGGCGGGCGGTGGCGGCACTCCCCCGCACCGTCCGGCGTTGGCGGGGTACGGATGCACACGCCGTACCGACGCGTAGCCAAACCCGTCGCGACGGGCGAGGATGTGCACGACACGTCCCCGACGATGCGGAGCCACCGATGACGAACCTCGCCACCAACCTGGTCACGACGGCGACCAAGCAGCCGGACCAGCCCGCCATCAAGTTCAGGGGCAACGACCTGAGCTACGCCCAGCTGCACGGCATGGCGGCCAAGGTCGCCGGCTCGCTGCGGGCGGCGGGGGTGGAGCCGGGCGACCGGGTCGCGATCATCCTGCCCAACGTGCCGGCCTTCCCGGTCGTGTTCTTCGGGTCGCTGCTCGCGGGGGCCATCGTGGTGCCGATGAACCCGCTCCTCAAGGCCGGCGAGATCGACTTCTTCTTCACGAACTCCGGGGCCAAGGTCGCGTTCGTCTGGCCGGACTTCGTGGCCGAGGCGACCGAGGGCGCGAAGAGCTCGGGCACGCGCATCGTGCAGTGCGGGCCGCTCGGCCCCGAGGAAGGCGCCCTCGAGGACGGGGAGCCCATCACCGAGCCCGTGGAGCGGGCCGACGACGACACCGCCATCGTGCTCTACACCTCTGGCACGACTGGCCGGCCCAAGGGCGCCGAGCTCACGCACAGCAACGTCCACCTCAACGCCCACCGCAGCGCTGTCGACATCCAGGAGACCAAGCCCGACGACGTGGTCATGGGCTGCCTGCCGCTGTTCCACGTGTTCGGGCTCGTGGTGGGGCTCAACGCCGCGGTGATCGCCGGTGCCGCCCTCGCCCTCATCCCGCGCTTCGACCCGGCCGAGGCCATCAAGGTCATCAACGACGAGAAGGTCACGATCATGATGGGCGTGCCCACCATGTACGCCGCGATCCTCAACCACCCGGACTCCGACGCCATGGACGCGACCCACCTGCGCACCTGCTGCTCCGGCGGGTCGGCCATGCCCCACGAGGTGATGAAGGCGTTCGAGGACAAGTTCGGCTGCGTCATCCTCGAGGGCTACGGGCTCTCGGAGACGTCGCCGGTCGCCTCGTTCAACATGCCCATGCGCGAGCGCAAGCCCGGCACCATCGGCGTCGCGATCCCCGGCTGCGAGATGAAGCTGGTCGACCTCGAGGGCAACGACGTACCGCCCGGCGACGGCGTCGGCGAGATCGCGATCCGCGGCGACAACGTCATGAAGGGCTACTGGCAGAACCCCGAGGCGACCGCTGAGGCCATCCCCGACGGGTGGTTCCGCACCGGGGACCTCGCGACGATGGACGAGGAGGGCTACTTCACGATCGTCGACCGCAAGAAGGACATGATCCTGCGCGGTGGCATGAACGTGTACCCCCGCGAGGTCGAGGAGGTGCTGTACGAGCACCCCGACGTCCTCGAGGCCGCCGTCGTCGCGGTCCCCGACGACCTGCTCGGCGAGGAGGTCGGCGCGGCTGTCGCCCTGCGACCCGGTGCGGAGACGACGCTCGAGGACGTGCAGGCGTTCGTGAAGTCGAAGATCGCCGCGTACAAGTACCCCCGCCACCTCTGGAAGGTCGACGAGCTGCCCAAGGGCGCCACCGGCAAGATCCTGCGGCGCGAGGTGCACAAGCCCTCCGCCTGAGGGCCGCCGAGCCGCGGGCGGGTCCTCAGGCGGGTGACGGAGCGGGCTGCCTGCGGCGGCGGGCGGGCAGCCCCACCACGACGGCCGAGACCAGGACGATGGCCGCCCCGAGCAGCTGCGGCCAGGCGAGGTGCTCGTCGAGGACGACGACCCCGAGCACGACGCTGACCACCGGGATGAGGTAGGTGACGGTCGTGCTGACGGTGGCTCCGGCGCCACGGACGACGTCGAACTGCAGCATGTAGGCGAGCCCGGTCCCGACGATGCCCAGGGCGAGGACGCAGAGCAGCGGCGGCCACCAGCCACCCCCTGTGGGGTCGGCGTGGCCGCTCCACGGCGCGGCATACCCATCCCGGTGCAGGGCCCACCACACGAGCAGCACCGGGACCATGAGCACCGAGCCGACGACGAGCAGCGCCGTGGGCATGGACAGGCCGCCGAGGTCGGCGCCGCCGAGGTAGCGGCGGTTGTAGGTCCAGCCCAGGCCGTAGCAGGCACCGGCCACCAGGGTCATGCCGAAGCCGAGCAGGTCGGGACGACCCGTCGACTCCCACGGCTGGAGGATGACCACGACGCCGACGAACCCGACCAGCACGGCGGCCAGCTTGCGCGGCGAGAGCCGGTCGCTCGGCAGCAGCAGGAGGGCGAAGAACAGCGCGGCGATCGGGGTCGTGGCGTTGCCGATGCCGGCCAGGGCGGAGGAGACCCGCTCCTCCCCCAGCGCGAACAAGCTGAACGGCAGCACCGTGAGGAAGATGCCTGAGACCGTCAGGTGTCCCCAGGTGCGGCGCTCGCGCGGGAGCCGGCCGCCGGTCGCCGCGAGCAGGGCCAGCAGGGTCAGGGTGCCGGCGTAGATGCGCAGCCCCGAGATCTGCAGCGGTGCGAGGGTGCGCAGCCCGACCTTCATGAGCAGGAAGCTCGAGCCCCAGATGAGGGCCAGCATCAGGTACTTCGCCTGCCAGGGCACACGCGTGGCGGGCGCCGTGGTCGCGGCGGGCGTCCCGAGGCCGCCCGGGCTGCTGTTCGTGGTGTTGGTGGTGCTGCTCATGCGGTTCAGCCCTCGGCTCGTTCGGTCCATTCGGCGGCCACCTCGACCGCCCTGCGTTGAACGCCCCAGGCCCCCTGGGGTGTGAGTCCGGCGAGCCCGCAGGTCGGGGTCGCGACGACGTCGGCCAGGCCGCGCGGCGACAGACCTGCGTCGCGCCATCCGCGCTCGACGAGCTGGGCGGCGGCCTTGGTGGTGCCCGAGCCGTCGGTGGCCAGGCACCCGGCCCAGAGGGCGACCCCCTCCTCCGTCGTCGCCGCGACCGACTCCCACCGCTGCGGCGTGAGGTCGGTGACGTCCATCGCCACCGCACCGACCCCGGTGGCACGCAGGAGGGGGGTGGGTACGGCGCGGTCGCAGCAGTGCACGACCGTGGGCCGCTCGCCTGCGGCGGCCAGCACGTCGCGCAGCCCGTTCATGGCGCGCTGGGGATCGACCGCCCGCAGGGAGCCGTAGCCGGACGCGGTCGGCAGGTGCCCCGCCAGGACCGCGGGCAGGGAGGGCTCGTCGACCTGCAGGACCAGGCGCGCCCCGGGCACGAGCCGCTGGACGGTGTCGAGGTGGAGGCGGATTCCCTCGGCCAGCGAGCCGGTGAGGTCACGGACCGCGCCGGGGTCGGCCAGGACCTTCTCACCACGGGTCAGCTCGAGGCTCGCAGCGAGGGTCCACGGTCCGGTGCACTGCAGCTTGAGGTCGCCCTCCCAGCCGTCGAACGCCTCGGCCAGCTCGTCGAGGTCCTGGCGCCACAGGGCGGCCGTGCGGGCCGCGTCGTGACCCGGGCGCTCGACGAGGCGCCATCCCGCGGGCTGGAGGTCGACGTGGAGGTCGACGAGCAGGCTCGCAGCCCGGCCAACCATGTCGGCGCCGGGTCCTCGTGCGGGCAGCTCTGGCAGGTAGGGCAGGTGGTCGTCGACGGCGAGGATCTCGCGGACACCGCGCAGGGCCTCGCGGATGTCGGTGCCGGGAAGAGAGCCGATACCGGTTGCGCGCGCCACGGGCAGGACTCTAGTCCGCGCCACCGACAGCCCCCGTCACGGCAGGGGCGTGCGGAGCCTGCCCGAGCTGAGCGGTCAGCCGGCGTCGTGCTCGGCGACCAGGCGTCTCGGCGCGACCTGCCGCCAGGCGTCCTCGACGACCCCCGGCGACGCGGTCCCAGTCGACCACCTCGATGTCCAGGTAGACCCCGACCCAGCCGCGGGTCCCGACATACGGCGGCCGGAAGTAGCGCTCCGGCTCGGCGGCGACCAGCGAGCCCTGCACGCCCTCGGGCGCAGCAGCCCAGAACGCCACCCGCTCGTCGTGGTGCCGTTGTGCCGCCATGACGAACATCTTCTTCCCGCCGGCGAACCAGCAGGGCTCGCCGTGCGAGGTGCGCTCCTCCGTCGCGGGGAGGGCCAGGCACAGCGCCCGGACCCGCGCCAGGCGCGGTCCCAGGCGCCCGTCGCCCGGCGCCATACCGCTCAGCGCTCCAGCCAGCTCGACGCGATCGTGGCCGAACCCACGACCCGCGTCCCGTCGTACAGCACGACCGACTGGCCGGGAGCGACCCCGCGCAGCCGCGTGGACAGCCGCACCTCGACGTCTTCACCTGCGGCCCAGGCCTGCGCAGGCACCTCCTCGCCGTGCGCGCGGACCTGCGCGCCGACCTGCACCACGCCCTCAGGGGCCGTGCCGCACCATCGGGCATGGTCACCGCGAATCGCGTTGACCCCCAACAGGTCCGAGGTGCCGATGGTCACGGTGTTGGTGGCGGCGTCGACCCCCACGACGTAGCGCGCCTCGCCGTCCTGCTGCGAGCGCGGCAGACCGAGGCCGCGTCGCTGGCCGACCGTGTAGCCGTAGGACCCGGAGTGCGAGCCGACCACGTCACCGCTGGCGGCGTCGACGATGTCACCGGGCTGCTCCCCCAGCCGCTGTGATAGCCAGCCACGGGTGTCGCCGTCGGCGATGAAGCAGATGTCGTAGGAGTCGGGCTTGGACGCGACGTAGAAGCCCCGCTCCCTCGCCTCGGCGCGGACGTCGGGCTTCGTGGTGTCGCCCAGGGGGAAGAACGCCCGGGCCAGCTGGTCGGCGTCGAGGACACCGAGGACGTAGGACTGGTCCTTGTCGGCGTCTACGGCCCGGTGCAGCTCACGCACCCCGTCGGGGCGCTCGACCACCTGGGCGTAGTGGCCCGTGGCGACCGCGTCGAACCCCAGGGCGACCGCCTTGTCCAGCAGCGCCGAGAACTTGATCTTCTCGTTGCACCGCAGGCACGGGTTGGGTGTGCGCCCCGCGGAGTACTCCGCGACGAAGTCCTCCATGACGTCACGCTTGAAGCGCGCGGCCATGTCCCAGACGTAGAAGGGGATCCCGAGCATGTCGGCGACCCGGCGGGCGTCGCCCGCGTCCTCGATGGTGCAGCACCCGCGGGCCGACTCGCGCAGCGTCGCGGCGCTCTGCGACAGGGCCAGGTGCACCCCGACCACCTCGTGCCCGGCGTCGAGCATCCGGGCTGCGGCGACGGCCGAGTCGACTCCCCCGGACATCGCGGCGACGACGCGCATCAGCCGGCCAACCCGCTGGCCCGGCGCGCCCGCTCGACCGCAGCCGGGAGGGCCGCGAGCAGGGCGTCGACGTCGGCATCGGTGGACGTGTGCCCGAGGGTGAGCCGCAGGGCGCCACGCGCGGAGCTCTCAGGGAGCCCCATCGCGAGCAGGACGTGCGACGGCTGTGGCACGCCCGCCTGGCACGCCGAGCCGGTGGAGCACTCCACCCCGGCAGCGTCGAGCAGGTAGAGGAGCGAGTCCCCCTCACATCCCGGCACGAGGAGGTGGGCGTTGCCCGGCAGCCGGTGCTTGGCGTCGCCCGGCTCCCACGGGCCGGTCACGGTGATGTCGTAGCCCATGTCGACGGCCGAGGTGACGATCCGGTCGCGCAGGGCCACCAGGCGCGGGGTCTCGGTGTCGAGGGCACGGACCGACTCCTCCAGGGCCACGGCGAAGGCGCGGATCGCCGGCACGTCCAGGGTGCCGCTGCGCACCTGCCGCTCCTGCCCGCCTCCGAACGTCTGCGGCACCAGCACTGCGTCGCGCTTGACGACGAGCGCACCCACGCCGAGCGGCCCGCCGACCTTGTGCCCGGTGACGGTCATGAGGTCGAGCCCGCTGCCGGCGAAGTCGACCGGCACGTGGCCCGCGGCCTGCACGGCGTCGCTGTGGAAGGGGACGCCGTGCTCGTGGGCGAGCGCGGCGAGCTGCGCCACCGGCTGGATGGTCCCGACCTCGTTGTTGGCCCACATCACGGTCACGAGCGCGACCGAGCCGGGGTCCTCGTCGATGGCGGCGCGGACGGCGTCGACGGTGACGACCCCGGCGGGATCCGGCTCGACCCAGGTGACCTTGGCCCCCTCGTGGCTGACGAGGTGGTCGACGCAGTCGAGCACGGCGTGGTGCTCGATGGCGCTGGCGATGATGCGGATCCGTGCAGGATCGGCGTCCCGGCGGGCGGTCCACGTGCCGGCGACCGCGAGGTTGTCGGACTCGGTGCCCCCGGAGGTGAAGACGACCTCGGACGGCCGCGCCCCCAGCGCCCTTGCGATCCGCTCGCGGGACTCCTCGACGACCCGGCGCGCGAGGCGGCCGCTGGTGTGCAGCGAGGACGCGTTGCCGGTGACGGCCAGCTGCTCGGTCATCGCCGCAGCGGCCGACGGGAGCATCGGCGTGGTCGCGGCGTGGTCGAGGTAGGCGGGCACCAGCAGAGTTTACGCGTGACCGCGGGGATCCCGTACGGCGCGAGCACGGGCCGGCGGTTCCTGACCAGTCCCATACCCGCGAGGGGCGTAACCACGTCCGCGGGCCGTCGTTGGACCGGGTACGGCCGACCACCACCGATGCTGGTCGCTCCTCGAAGGGAACCGCATGCGCACCGTGAGAAGAACCAGAGCCGCCCTCGCCGCCGCCGCGCTGGCCACCGTGGCCCTCGCCGCCCCCGCCTCGGCCGGGCTGCTGCCCGCCGGACAGCCCCTGGCACCCGTCCAGCCGTGGCTCACCACCCAGCTCGGCGTGCTCCAGGCCGCCACCCCGACCACCGTGCTCGTCCACGGGACGGACACCGCCGCCGCGCAGCGGGCCGTCTCCGCGGCGGGCCTGCGTCAGGTGACGACGTTCGACAAGATCGGCGTGGTCGTCGCCACCGGGCTGCCCGCCCAGGTTCAGGCAGTGCGCGCCCAGCCGGGCGTCACCTACGTCGAGGGCAACCAGCCCATCCAGATGACCCTCGCCACCTCCAACGTCGCCACCCGCGGCGAGGAGGCGCGCAACACCCTCAGCGGCGCCGACGGCACCAGCCTCGACGGCAAGGGCGTCTCCGTCGCCGTCATCGACTCCGGCGTCGACCCCAGCCACCCGTTCCTGAAGAACCCCGACGGCTCCTCGGCCGTGATGAAGAACCTCAAGATGGTGTGCGAACCGCTCACCGAGAGCACGTGCGCACCGGTCGACGCGGGCTCGCTCAACACCGACCTGCTGTCGGTCGGCGGCCACGGCATGCACGTCAACGGCATCGTCGCCGGCCGCGACGTCACCCTGTCCGACGGCACGAAGATGCACGGCGCCGCCCCGGGCTCGAGCCTGGTGAGCATCAGCACCGGTGCCGTGCTGTTCATCGTCGGCGCGGACGCCGCCCTCAACTGGGTGCTCGAGAACCACGCCGCACCGTGTGGCGCAGGCGTGTCCGTCGCGAAGTGCCCGCCCATCAAGGTGACCAGCAACTCCTACGGCCCCACCGGCGGTGGCGCGTTCGACCCGAACTCAGCAACCGTCAAGCTGCAGCGCCAGCTCGTCAAGGAGGGCGTGGTGACGGTCTGGGCCAACGGCAACGACGGCGGCGACGGCTCGGCCTCGCTGTCCAACCCCCCCGGCATGGACCCGACCCCCGGCATCCTCTCGGTCGCGTCGTACTTCGACCAGAACACCGGCACCCGCAACGGCACCGTCTCCGACTTCTCCAGCCGTGGCAAGGCTGGCGACCAGTCGACCTACCCCGACATCTCGGCCCCGGGTGAGGACATCACGAGCTCGTGCCGCATCTACCTGCCGATCTGCACCACGGGCCTCGACCCCAAGGACGGCGGCGACTACAACACCATCAGCGGCACCTCGATGGCCACCCCGCACATCGCGGGCATCGTCGCCCAGCTGTTCCAGGCGAACCCGTCCGCGACCCCGGCGCAGGTCGAGGCCGCCATCGAGTCGACGGCGTACAAGTACACCGACGGCGCCCCCTACGAGAACGGCACCAACGGCACGACGAGCTTCGACAAGGGCCACGGCCTGGTCGACGTCGTCGCGGCCGCCACTGCCCTCCGCTGACCACCAACCCGGCGGAGTGACGCCGAACGCCCCGGATCGCGCGTGGTCCGGGGCGTTCGTGCGTTCGGGGGTCGCTCGTACGGGATCGCGGGTACGGGGCCGTGGGTACAGGGTCGCGGTGCCGTCGTGGTCGTCCCTTCGGCGGATCCCGCCACCGCGGCCCGGACCTACGCTGCCTGCTGAGCGTCCCGAGCAGGAGGCCCCCATGGACGACGCGACACCGCCTGCCGCACCCACCGCTTCGGAGTGCGCCGACGCGGAGACCGCCGAGGCCGAGTTCATGTACGCGCTCGAGTCGGGGGCGCCGCCGCACGTGGCGCGAGAGCTCGGGATCTCGACCACCCGCATCGCCGGTGGGGTCGCCCTGGCCATGCGCCACGACCCCGCCGGTGGCTACTGGAACAAGTCGCTCGGTCTGGGCCTCACCGAGCCGGTCACCGGGCAGGTGCTGGACTCCGTCCTCGACTTCTACCGCGACAGCGGCAGCGGCGTGGCCTGCCTGCAGGTCGCGCCCCAGGCCCTGCCGCAGGACTGGGACGACCTCTGCGCAGCCCACGGGATCGTGGCGGGGAGCAGCTGGGTCAAGCTCGTCCGTGACGCCTCCCCCGCACCTGGGGCAACCACCGACCTGCGTGTCGGACCCGTGACCCGCGAGGACGCCAGGGCGTGGGGCGAGGTGTACTGCGTGGGCTTCGGGATGCCGGTCGGACCCCTCGCCGACATGGTCGCCGCGGTGCTCGACAACCCGTCCTTCCACCCCCTGGCCGCGTGGGACGGGGACGAGGTCGTAGCGGGGGCCAACCTCTACCTCACCGGCGACCTCGCGTCGTTCTGCGGGGCCGCCACCCTGGAGAAGGCCCGGGGCCGCGGCGCCCAGTCCACCTTCTTCCACCGCCGGGTCGAGCTCGCCAGGGCAGCAGGGGCGCGCCTGATGGTGGCCGAGACCTGGGCCGAGTGCGAGGGACAGCACAACCCGTCGCTGCACAACATGCGCCGGGCGGGCTTCCGCGACCTCTACGTGCGGCAGAACTGGGTCTGGCACGCTGAGTGAGCGCGAAGTGCCGGAACCACGGTCCCATGGCGACACCTCGCGCTCACCGAGACAGGCCGGCGGCGTATGGAGCCCCCGCGCCATGCGTCGAAGGGCCCCCGACCGGTGTGGTCGGGGGCCCTTCGAGCGGTGGCTGCGGGCTAGCCCTTCGCCGCCTGCACCTTCTCGGTGGCCTGGGGCAGCACGGTGAACAGGTCGCCGACGACGCCGAAGTCGACGAGCTCGAAGATCGGCGCCTCCTCGTCCTTGTTGACGGCGACGATGGTCTTCGAGGTCTGCATGCCGGCCCGGTGCTGGATGGCGCCGGAGATGCCGCACGCGACGTAGAGCTGCGGCGACACCTGCTTGCCGGTCTGCCCGACCTGCGAGGTGTGCGGGTACCAGCCGGCGTCCACGGCGGCACGGGACGCACCGACGGCGGCGCCGAGCGAGTCGGCGAACTCCTCGACCTTGGAGAAGTCGCCGCCGGTGCCACGACCGCCGGAGACGACGATGGCGGCCTCGGTCAGCTCGGGACGGCCGGTGGCCTCCTTGGGCTTGGACTCGGTGATCTTCGCGGCCTTGGCGGCGTCGGAGATGCTCACCTCGACGACCTCGTCGGCAGCGGCTCCCGCGGCCTCCTCGGGGGCGGCCGAGTTGGGCTTGACCGTGACGATGGGCGTGCCCTTGGTGACCGTCGAGGTGACGGAGTAGGACCCGGCGAAGACGGACTGCACCGTCTTGACGCCACCGCCCTCACCGGCCTGCACGTCGACGGCGTCGGTGATCAGGCCCGACTCGGTCTTGATGGCCAGGCGCGCGGCGATCTCCTTGCCGGCGGAGTTGCTCGGGATGAGCACCGCGGCGGGCGAGGCGGAGGCGACGAGCTGCGCGAGCACCTCGGCCTGCGGGGCCACGAGGTGGTCGGTGACGTCGGCGGACTCGACGCGGTACACCTTCTCCGCGCCGTACTTCGCGAGCGCCTCCTTGGCGGCCTCGAAGCCCTCGCCGACGAAGACGGCGGAGGGCTCGCCGAGGCGGCGGGCGATGGTCAGGAGCTCAGCGGTGGTCTTGCGGACGGTGCCGTTCGCGTGGTCGACCAGGACGAGTACTTCAGCCATGGGTGTTCCTTTCCTTCTGTCTCTGGCCGGCTCAGACGAACTTCTGCGCGGACAGGAACTCCGCGAGCTTGGCGCCGCCGTCACCCTCGTCGGTGACGATCTGGCCCTGCTCGCGCGGCGGGCGCTTGGTGAACGACTCCACCTTGGTCCAGGCGGCGTCGAGGCCGACCTGCGACGGGTCGACGCCGAGGTCGGCGAGCGACCAGGTCTGCACGGGCTTCTTCTTCGCGGCCATGATCCCCTTGAACGAGGGGTAGCGCGGCTCGTTGATCTGGTCGGTCACGGAGACCAGCGCGGGCAGCGAGGCGACGATGGTCTCGGACGCGGCGTCGCCGTCGCGGCGGATCGTCACGGTGGACCCGTCGACGGTCAGCTCGGAGGCGAACGTCACCTGCGGCAGGCCGAGGCGCTCGGCGAGCATCGCCGGGACGACGCTCATGGTGCCGTCGGTGGACGCCATACCGGTCATCACGAGGTCGGGGGTGCCGATCTTCTTCACGGCCTCCGCGAGCACCAGCGAGGTGGCCACGGAGTCGGAGCCGTGGATCGCGGCGTCGTTGACGTGGACGGCCTGGTGCGCGCCCATCTGCAGCGCCTTCTTCAGGGCGTCGGCGGCCTGGTCGGGGCCGACCGTCAGCACGGTCACCTCGCCCTCGCCGGCTTCGACGATCTTGAGGGCTTCCTCGACGGCGTACTCGTCGAGCTCGGACAGGAGACCGTCGACACCGACGCGGTCGGTGGTGTTGTCGGAGTCGTTGAAGGTGCGGTCGGACTGTGCGTCCGGCACGTATTTCACGCAGACGACGATGTTCATGCGCTGATCGTCCTCTTCCAGGTAGGGATTGAGATGAGGTCAGGTGCCATCCTTACAGCCCGTGCTCCGAATGGGCATGTCAGCAGCGCGTGACGCTCACCACGGGTGGGCGACGGGGCTGCACACCCGGCCACCACGCCGCCTTCCGGATGGGTACCGCGTGGGGACGGAGCCGCTCAGGCGTCGCCGCTGGAGCGCCGCCCTGCCTTCACCTGCCCGCGCCGCTTCTTGTCCTCGAGCCGGCGACGGCGTGAGCCGAGGGTGGGGCGGGTCGCCCGCCGCGGCGGCGGCTCGGGGGCGGCGGCCTCACGCAGGAGGGTCACGAGGCGCCGGCGGGCGGCGATGCGGTTCTGCCGCTGGGCCCGGTGCTCAGAGGCGACCACGAGGAGCCTGCCGCCGACCAGGTGCGGGCGGAGCCGGGCGAGCAGACGTTCGCGGACCTCGTCCGGCAGGGTGGCCACCGCGGCGGAGGTCGACGGGTCGAACTCGAGCTCCACCCTGCTGTCGGTGGTGTTGACGCCCTGGCCCCCGGGGCCGGACGAGCGGGAGAACCGTTCGGTCAGCTCGCCGGCATCGATGCGCAGTCCCCGGGGCAGCCCGGGTCCCGGAGCCACGAGGAGGGCGGCTCCGGGCTGGGGCCGGCCGGCCGAGGGCAAGGTCACGAGCCCACTCCACCACACCCGGGACCATGCACACTGGGGACGTGGACAGTGACGCGGAGAAGGACGTGGACGGGTACGTGGGCAAGGACGTTGACAAGGACGTCGATGCGGGCTCCTTCGCCCGCACCCGGCGCTCGCTGCACGGCGTCGCCGAGCTCGTCCTCGCCGGTCCGCAGTACGCGGTGAGCGGCTCGATCGAACTGCGCGCCGTCCCGGGCGGCTGGGCCACCGTGGCCGACCCTGTCCTGCGCGTCGAGGGCGGTGAGCTGGTCCACGGGTCGGGGCGACGGTGTGCCATCCACGGTCGCACCTGCGCCGAGCTGGCGACGGAGCTCGGCCTCACCGCTGCCGCTCCTGGCGTCTACGACGACGGACCCGGCGTGTCCGCGGACGAGCGGCTGGTGGTCGACCCTGCCGCGGCGGAGGAGGTCTCGCAGGCCTTCTCGTGGGGCGACACGGCACTGCGGGCCCTGGCACCTGGCGAGCGGCCCGTCCTGTGGCCGGAGCACTTCGACATCGCCGTCACCGTCGACCGGGCCAACTACGGCGTCTCCCCCGGTGACGCCACGATCGCCACCCCCTACGCGTACGTCGGGCCGTGGGAACCCGTGCACGGACGGTTCTGGAACGCCAGTTTCGGAGCCGCCCGCCCGCTGCGCGACCTGGGGAGCGCCGACGCCGTGCTGGCCTTCTTCCAGCAGGGAGCGTCGCTCCTGCGCTGAGGCAGACTGGTGCCTCGTGAGCTCTCCGGTGCCTGGCGCCTTCTGCCTCGTCCTGCACTCGCACCTGCCCTGACTGCCCGGCCACGGCGTGTGGCCGCTGGGCGAGGAGTGGCTGTTCCAGGCCTGGGTCGAGTCCTACGTCCCCCTGGTCGCCGAGCTCGACGCGCTCGCCGCGGAGGGCCACCGCGACGTCCTGACCCTCGGGGTCACCCCCGTGCTGGCGGCCCAGCTCGACCACCCGCGGATGCGGCGCGATGTCGGGACCTGGGCCGGTATGGCGCAGCTGCGCGCGGCCGAGATGGCCTCCGGCCCCGACCCCCTTCGTCGCGAGGCGGCAGCCCGCGAGCACGCCCTCGCGAGTGCGGCCGCCGACCTGCTCGCCGGGCGCTGGAGCGGTGGCGGCTCGCCGGTGCTGCGGTCGCTGCGCGACGCCGGGGTGGTCGAGCTGCTCGGTGGCCCGAGCACCCACCCCTTCCTCCCGCTGCTGCTGCCCGAGTTGGCCTCGCTGGCGCTGGCGACCGGCCTGGCTGACAGCACGTGGCGCCTCGGCGAGCGCCCGCGGGGCATCTGGTCACCGGAGTGCGGGTGGCGGCCAGAGCTCGCAGAGCCGTTGTGGCGCAATGGAGTCGGTCACTTCGTCGTCGACGAGCAGCTGGTGCGCGACGCCGGTGGTCACCCCCATGCGGCGTGGCGCGTGGAGGGCACCGACCTCGTCGCAGTCCCGCGCGACCTCGCCGTCACCAACCTGGTGTGGTCCTCCCGCGCCGGCTACCCGGCGGCTGCGGCCTACCGTGACTTCCACGCCCGGGACGCGGCCACCGGGATCAGGCTGTGGGCGGTCACGCACTCGGCGGACGGTGCGCCCGGTGGCGCCAAGGCGCCGTACGACCCGGCCCGGGCCGACGCGCAGGTCGACCGCGACGTGGCCCACTTCGTCGCCGCGGTGCGGCACCGGCTGCAGCACGCCCACTCGGTGACCAGCGGCCCCGGGCTCGTCGTGGCGGCGTACGACACCGAGCTCTTCGGCCACTGGTGGCACGAGGGTCCGCGCTTCCTGGGACGGGCTCTGCGCGCGCTGCGGTCCGCGGGCGTCACCGTCACGACGCTCGAGAAGGCCCTGGCCGCGGGGCACGTCGGCGGCGAGCTCGCCCTCGGGGCCGGTTCGTGGGGCGCGGGGAAGGACTACTCGGTGTGGGACGGCCCGCTCGTCGCCGAGCTCGCCCACGAGAACGAGTGGCTGCAGCGCCGGTGGCTCGACGTGGTGGCGTGCGAGCGGGCCGAGGGACGGCTCGGCACGCGGCGTCCCGACCTCGACCAGCTGCTGCTCACCCTGTGGAACGCCCTGTCCAGCGACTGGGCGTTCCTCGTCTCCCGCGGGCAGTCGGTCGACTACGCGTGGCGCCGGGCCGAGGGCCACCGGGCCGACTTCCACCGCCTCGCGGCCCTCATCGAGCAGGGGCGCACGGCGGAGGCCGGTCTCGAGGCGGTGCGACAGGCCGTCACCGACCGCACCTTCCCGGCGCTGGACGCCCGGCTCAGCTCGCCCTGACCTCCGGCGACAGGTCGGGGAGCTCGACGGCGTCGAGGCGCACCTCGAACGTCGTGCCACGGGTGGAGGGGACCACGCCCACGGTCCCCCCGTGCCGGTGCACGACCTCGCTGACCAGGGCGAGGCCGAGGCCGAAGCCCGGCGACGTCGGATGACGGGCGAAGCGGTCGAAGAGGCGGTGCGCCACCGTGGGGTCCATGCCCGGGCCGTCGTCCGAGACGTCCAGCACGACGTGGGGTCCCTCCGGGCGCAGCCGCACCCCGACCTGCGACGTCGCGTGGCGCAGCGCGTTGTCCACCAGCGCGTCGACCACCCGGCGCAGGGCCACCCCGGCCCCGCGCACCGGGGGCACCTCGACGACGTCGACGGTGAGCGCGATACCCCGCTCGTCGGCGAGCTGGCGGTTGAGCGCCCCCACGGCGGTCACCACCTCCGCGAGGTCGACGAGCTCCCCCGACTCCTCCGAGGCCTCCACGTCGGCGGCGTGCAGGAGGTCCTCGACGATGTCGGCCATGGCGGACGCCTCCTGCCTGAGCAGCACGAGGTCGAGCGCCAGCGCGTCCCGGGAGGCGTCAGCCCGCATGCCGTGCGCCACCAGGTCGGCGCGCAGGGCGAGGCGCGAGAGCGGCGTGCGCAGCTCGTGGCTGGCGTCGGCGATGAACTGCCGCTGCCGGGCGAGCGCGTCGTCCCACACGGCCAGCGTGCGCCGGCCGAGCCGGTCGCCGGTCCACGCGGCGACCAGGCCCGCCCCCAGGGCCGCCAGCGCCAGTCCCACGAGCAGCCGGTGCCGTTCGGACTCGTACGGGGACAGGTCCACCCCCGCCTGCACGACCGCACCGTCCACGACCCTGGTCAGGGTCTGGTACTCACGGTCCTCGACGTAGCTCTCCCGGTCGAGGTCGCGTCCCGAGGAGCGCGCCTGCACCAGGTCGTCACGGCTCGGCAGCGAGGCCGGGGCGCCCGGCGAGGCCGTGCGCACCCCCGAGACGTCCACCCGCACGACGAAGGTGCCGCTCGGCACCGCCTCGGTCGTGGGTGCTGCCGCGAGCGCGGTGAGCTGGGCCCTGACCTCGCGCTTCTGGCCCACCAGCACCACCCCCACGGTGACGAGCCCGGCCACGGCCACCCCCGCGAGGACCCCACCGAGGGCCTGCAGGGCGATGAGCCGCCGCGCACGGCGGAAGCGGTTCCCGGCAGGGCTCACCCCAGCTCACCGGCGCGGTAGCCGACCCCCCGCACCGTACGGATCACGGCAGGGCCGAGCTTGCGCCGGATGGAGTAGACGTAGGTGTCGACGAGGGAGAGGCTGCGGGTGCCGGGTGCGAGCGAGTCGCGCAGCTCGTCGCGGGAGAACACCCGCGCCGGGCGACGGGCGAGCTGGGCCAGGAAGGCTGTCTCGGCGGGCGACAGCTCGACCCGCGAGCCGTCGGCGAGCCGCACCTCGTGGGCGTCGGTGTCGACCGCCGCGTCGCCGAGGGGGACGACCGTCGCGGACTCCAGGTGCCGCCGCAGGAGCGACCGCACCCGGGCCAGCAGCTCGGAGCTGTCGAACGGCTTGACGAGGTAGTCGTCAGCACCGCCGTCGAGTCCCTCGACGCGGTCCTGCACCGAGCCGTGGGCCGTCAGCACCAGCGCCGGCGTGACGACCCCACTGGTGCGGACCCGCCGGATGAGGTCGACCCCGTCGCCGTCGGGGAGCCTGCGGTCGACGACCATGACGGCGACGGTGCGGGACATCGCGGCGTGCAGTCCCGCCTGCAGGTCGCGCACCGCGTGGACGGCGTAGCCCTCCCCCGAGAACAGCCGGACCAGGAGCGTCGACAGCTCGCGGTCGTCCTCGACGAGCAGCAGCGGGATCGGCTCGGGGTCGCCCATGTCGTCAAGCATGACAGCGGCCGGCGGCTCGGGCTCTGGGTTCCGGTGGGGTGTACGGGTCTACTTGTCCGAGCTGGAGGAGGCGCTCTGGCCCGTGCCCTTCCAGACGGCGTTGGCGCCGCTGTGGCCGATGCGGACGACCTGCACCATCGTCGCGAGCGAGGCGACCAGGGCGAGCACGGCCACGGCGCGGACGAGGACCGGCGAGTCCAGGCCGGTGCGGGTGTCGCTGGGGGCGCCGACGCGGGTAGCACCCGGGCCGTCGGAGACGGGGATGGTGCGGCGGCGCTCGAGGACGAACAGGGCGACGGCCAGGACCGTCAGCACGATCATGAACGGCAGCAGCGTGTCGCCGAGCTCGGTGTGCGCCTCCAGGGCCGGGGTCGACTGGATGCTGTGCTCGAGGTCCTCACCGCTGCTCGTGGCGACGGGGACGAGCACCAGCCCGAGGACGGCGACGACCGGCGTGGCCCACAGGGCCCAGCGACGGAACCGCGGCGAGACCGCCGAGGCAGCCAGGAGCAGCGCCGCCAACGGCACGATGACGACCACCGCGTGGACGACGAGCGGATGGAGCGGGAGTCCGAGGACGGTGCTGGGCATGGGGGGTCTCCTGGTGTGGGGGGCCGGGTCCTCCAGCCTCGCAGGCGAATCTCAAGGGATTCTCAAACGGTGACAGAACCGGCAGGATGTCGCCCGCCGAGACCACCCGCGCCCTCACCCCGCCCTCGCTCGCGCCCTCACCCGCGCCGGCGCACGACCCTCCCGGGCACGCCTGCGACCACCGAGCAGTCCTCGTAGGTGCCGCGCGCCACCGCGGCCGCGGCCACGACACAGTGGTCGCCGACCCAGGTGCCGCGGGTGACGACCACCTTGGTGCCCAGCCACACGTCGTCGCCGATGTGGACCGGTGACTTCACGATCCCCTGGTCCTTGACCGGGACCTCGAGACTGTCGGTCACGTGGTCGAAGTCGCAGACGTAGACGTCGTCACCGAACAGGCACGCGTCGCCGATCGAGACGTCGAGCCAGCAGTTGATGGTGTTGCGGATGCCGATGACCGACTTCGGGCCGATGCGCAGCGTGCCCTCGTGCGCCCGGACCCGCGCGTGGGCGCCGAAGTGGGTGTAGGCGCCGATCACGAGCCGTCCGTAGCCCTCGCGCACCTCGAAGCGCACGTCGGGGCCGATGAAGCACGGGCCCTCGAAGCGCAGGGACGGGCAGCGTGCACTCGCCCGGGCCATGCGCAGGTAGCTGAGCAGGTGGTGGCGGGTGAACGCCCGGTGGGACAGCGCCCAGCCGACCCAGCGCAACCACAGCAGCGGTCGGTGCGCACCTCGCGGAGCGCGGTCACCGTGTTCGTCCGGCGACATGTCGGCGTCGGCGGCCGCGTCCACCTCAGCCGGGTTTCACGCCGGTGATGCCGACGTTGTAGAAGAGCTTGGCGGGCACCGCCCGCGCCAGCACCCGGTCGAGCGCCGACAACCGGCGCCACGACCCGTAGGCGAACATCGCCCAGCCCCACCCGAGGGCTCCTGGTCTCACGGCCGCCTCGAAGGTGCGCACCGGCCACCCGAGGAATGCTGCCGTGAGCTCCTCCGTACGGGTCCGGACGGCGACCGCCCCTGCGCGCAGGGCCGTGCGGGCGAGCTCGTCGGGGTCGAAGGTGTGCAGGTCGACCACCGCCTCCAGGGCCGCGGCGCGGGACGACTCGTCGAGCTCCTCGGGGTCGCGGGCCCAGCGCTCGCGCAGGAGCGGCAAGGCGGTGACCGCCTTCGTCGCGTGCCAGGTCAGTCGGCCGAGGCGCCGGGCGTACCAGTCCCCCACCCGCGTCGGCTCGCCCGCGACGACGAACCGGCCTCCGGGCTTGAGCACCCGCAGCACCTCGGCGAACGCCGCCTCCACGTCGGGGATGTGGTGGATGACCGCGTGGCCGACGACGACGTCGAAGGTGTTGTCGTCGTAGGGAATCCGCTCGGCATCTGCCACCCGTCCCTGCACGGTGAAGCCCAGTCGCTCCGCGTTGGCCTTCGCTGCCTCGACCATCCCCGGTGAGATGTCGGTGACGTGGACCTCGTCCAGGACGCCTGCGAGCTTGAGGTTGAGCGAGAAGAAGCCCGTGCCTGCACCGAGCTCGAGCGCGACGCCGTACGGCAGCGGCTCGGGCATCCCCGTGATCGCCTCGAACCGGTCACGCGCATAGGCGGTGCAGCGCTCGTCGAAGGAGATGGACCACTTGTCGTCGTAGGTCGCGGCCTCCCAGTCGTGGTAAAGCACCTGGGCCAGCTTGGTGTCGCCGTAGGCCCGCTCGACGTCCTCGGCACTGGCCGACGGTGAGGTCGGTGGCATCGCTCAGGCGCCCTCGAACTTCGCCTTGCCCGGACCGTTCTCGACGAACGACCGCATGCCGGTCTCGCGGTCCCTGGTGGCGAAGAGCCCCGCGAACAGCATGCGCTCGATCTCCAGGCCGGTGTCGAGGTCCACCTCGGACCCGCGGTCGATGGCCTCCTTGGCGGCCCGGATGGCCTGGGCGGGACCGCCGACGTACGGCGCGAGCCTGCGCCGCGCCGCGGCGTACACGTCCGTCGCCTCGACGACCTCGTCGACGAGGCCGATCGCGAGCGCCTCGTCGGCCGAGACGAAGCGTCCCGAGAAGATGAGGTCCTTGGCCTTGGCCGGCCCCACCAGACGCGTGAGGCGTTGCGTGCCACCGGCGCCGGGGATGATGCCGAGCAGGATCTCGGGCTGGCCGAGCTTGGCGTTGGACGCGGCGACCCGGAAGTCGCAGGCGAGCGCCACCTCGCACCCGCCGCCCAGCGCGTAGCCGGTGATCGCAGCGACGGTGGGCTTGGGGATGCGGGACAGGGTGCGGGTGAACGCCTGCAGGGAGCCGGAGTGCTCGACCATGTCGGTGTAGGACATGTGCTGCATCTCCTTGATGTCAGCACCGGCTGCGAACACCTTCTCACCGCCATAGAGCACGACACCGGAGACGTCGCGACGCTCGCCCACCTCGACCGCGGCGGCGGCGAGCGCCTCCTGAACCTCGGCGTTGAGCGCGTTCATGGGCGGCCGGTCGAGCAGGATCGTGGCGATGCCGCCCTCGACCTCGACCGAGACGAGGTCGCTCATGCGGGGCCACCGTCGGGCGCGGGCTGGCCGGCGCCGGGGCCGGACTCGCCACCCATGATGCGCTCGTGCCACATCTGGACGCCGGCGAGGACGAGCTGGATGGTGATGTTGACGAGCGCGGCGACATCGCTGGTGGGCGTGACGATGTGCTCGCCGGTGACGACGAGGGTGTCGTTGGCCAGGCCGGCCTTGACGATGTTGAGCTGCAGGGTGATCTCGTTGCAGGTGGCGAGCCGGGTCAGCGGGTCGCTGGGCACTGCGTCGCTGATGGCCCACTGGCCGAAGAGCCGCATGATCTGGAAGTCGCCCTCGGTGCACCGCACGAAGAGCTGCTGGTCCTGCACCGTGAACGCCACGTCGCCGTCACCGTCGATGTCGGGCGCGAGGCCCTGGTCGATGAGCGCGTCCAGGACCCGCCCGCGCAGGGGGTGCTCGTCCGGGGGCGGCGGGAAGTTGGGCAGCGACGTGGGATCGGTCATGCCCCAACCGTAACCACTGCCTAGGCTGAGGACCATGTCGCCTGCCGCGCGCCCGCGTGACCTTCCTCCCACCCTCGGCATGACGCTCGTCGAGGGTGGCGCCGAGTTCGCGGTCTACGCCGGCCATGCCGACTCCGTCGAGGTCTGCCTCTTCGACGAGGGCGACACCGACGGGTCCACCGAGCGACGCGTACCGCTCGTCGAACGCACCCACGGCACGTGGTTCGGCTTCCTCCCCGGCGTGCAGGCCGGGCAGCGCTACGGCCTGCGCGCCGACGGCCCGTGGCGTCCCCAGGAGGGGCTGCGCTACAACCCGCACAAGCTCCTGCTCGACCCCTACGCGCGGGCCGTCGAGGGCGAGGTGCGGTGGGGACCGGAGGTCTACGCCCACCCGGTCAACCAGCAGCTGCGCGGTGACGACGTCATCCGCGGCACCCTCGACAGCGCCGGGGCGATGCCGCGCTGCGTGGTCGTGCGCGACGACTTCGACTGGGGCGACGACCAGCACCCGCACACGCCGCTCGCCGACTCGGTCGTCTACGAGGCGCACGTCCGCAACATCACGATGCTCCACCCCGAGGTGCCCGAGCACCTGCGCGGCACGTATGCCGGGCTGTGCCACCCGGCCGTCATCGCGCACCTCAAGGCGATCGGCGTCACGGCGGTGGAGCTGCTGCCGGTGCACGCCTTCACCTCCGAGCCGGAGGTGGTCCAGCGCGGGCTGGTCAACCACTGGGGCTACAACACCCTCGGGTTCTTCGCCCCGCACGCCCGCTACGCGTCGACCCCCGACCCGCAGGGCGCCCTGGACGAGTTCAAGGGCATGGTGCGGCTGCTGCACGACGAGGGCATCGAGGTGATCCTCGACGTCGTCTACAACCACACCGCCGAGCAGTCGCGCCAGGGCGCGTCGCTGTCGTGGCGCGGTCTGGACAACCGGGCCTACTACCGTCTCGACGAGCGCGGCCAGGACATCGACGTCACGGGTTGCGGCAACACCCTCGACCTGAGGCACGTCATGGTCTGCAAGATGGTCCTCGACTCGCTGCGGTACTGGGTGCAGGAGTGCCACGTCGACGGCTTCCGCTTCGACCTCGCCGTCGCCCTCGGCCGCGGCCAGAACGACGACTACGACCCCAACCACCCGTTCCTCGTGGCCCTGCGCACCGACCCCGTGCTGTCCAGGGTCAAGCTCGTCGCCGAGCCGTGGGACGTCGGCATCCACGGGTGGCGCACGGGCCAGTTCCCGCCGCCGTTCGCCGAGTGGAACGACCGCTTCCGCGACGCGGTGCGGACGTTCTGGCTGCAGGACCTCGGCGCCCAGGTGCACGGTCAGGAGGGCCACGGCGTGCGCGAGCTCGCCACCCGGCTCGCGGGGTCGCAGGACCTGTTCGGCGCCCGTGACCGGGGCCCGGTCGCCTCGGTCAACTTCGTCGCCGCGCACGACGGCTTCACGGTCGCGGACCTGACCGCCTACAACGCCAAGCACAACGGCCCCAACGGGGAAGGCAACCGGGACGGGACCGACGGCAACCGCTCGTGGAACCATGGGGTCGAGGGCCCGACCGACCCGGTGGACCTCACGCACCTCGAGGTGGGCACCGCGCGCCGCCGCTCGATGCGCAACCTGCTCGCCACCACCCTGCTCGCCACGGGGGTGCCGATGCTCAACGCCGGCGACGAGCTGGGCCGCAGCCAGGACGGCAACAACAACCCCTACTGCCAGGACTCCGAGGTGTCGTGGTTCGACTGGGAGCTCGACGACTGGCAGGAGGACCTGCTGGCGACGACCCGGTTCCTCACCACCTTGCGGGCGGAGCACACGGTCCTGCGGCAGCGCACGTTCTTCACCGGGCGCCCGGTCCACGAGGACGGCTCGACCGACCTGGCGTGGTTCGGCGCCGACGGCGAGCCGATGGAGAACGGTCGGTGGGAGGACCCCTCGACCCGCACGCTGCTCATGTTCCTCAACGGCGCGTGCCTGCAGGACCGTTCGCTCCTCCTCGTCCTGCGGGGCGACGCCGAGCCGGGCACGGTGACGCTGCCCACGCTGCCCGGGCTCACGGGGTACGAGCTGCTCTGGGACTCCACCCTCGAGCGGCCGTGCCACCCCGGTCCCCCGCTGCCGCCCGGCCCGGTCGAGGTCGGTGGCGCCTGCCTGCAGGTCTACCGCGCCGTCGACCCGACCTGACCCTCGCGCGGCTCCGCGCCGTACTCCTGGGACCGAGACGACTTTGGGGGCCAGGGAGTGACGTAGGCGTCACTCCCCGGCCCCCAAGTGGAGCTGGTGCGGGTCAGGCGTTGGCGACCAGCCCGAGCTCGCTGGTGCTGGCGAGGCCGACGTGCTTGGGCAGCACCCGCACGGTGTAGCCGAACGACCCGGTCCGCGCGAGGGCGAAGTCGCCGGCGAACTGGTGCCGCCCGCCCTCGTAGGACTCGACCAGGGCGAGGGGCTCGCACTGCACGTCGCGCAGCTCGTCGGAGTCGCGCGCGGTGCCGTGCACGACCTCCACCTCCACCTCGTCGGGCGTCAGGTCGCCGAGCGAGACGTAGGCCCGCACGTGCAGGGTCTCGCCGATCTGCGGCGAGTCCGAGACGCCCGAGGACTCGACGTGGTCGACGTGGACCGACGACCAGCCCTCGCGCACCTTGTGCTTGTAGGCCGCGAGGTCACGCGCACCGGCGTAGGTCTCGCCGTCGAGCGCCCAGCCGGCGCGGGCGGCGGGCCCGTAGAGCTGGATGGTGTAGTCGCGGACCATGCGGCTGGCCAGCACCTTCGGGCCGAGCGTGCGCAGCGTGTGGCTGATCATCGACAGCCAGTTCTGCGGCAGGCCCGCCTCGTCGGTGTCGTAGAAGCGCGGCGCCACCGAGTTCTCGATGAGGTCGTAGAGGGCGGCCGCCTCGAGGTCGTCGCGGCGCTCGGCGTCCTCGACGCCGTCGGCCGTCGGGATGGCCCAGCCGTTGCCACCGTCGAACCACTCGTCCCACCAGCCGTCGAGGATCGACAGGTTGAGGCCGCCGTTGAGGGCCGCCTTCATGCCGGAGGTGCCACAGGCCTCGAACGGGCGCAGCGGGTTGTTGAGCCACACGTCGCAGCCGGGGTAGAGGTACTGCGCCATCGCGATGTCGTAGTTGGGCAGGAAGACGATGCGGTGGCGGATCTCCGGGTCGTCGGCGAAGCGGACCATCTGCTGGATGAGCTGCTTGCCGGTCTCGTCGGCGGGGTGGGACTTGCCGGCGATGACGAGCTGGATCGGGCGCTTCTCGTCGAGCAGCAGGCGCTTGAGGCGCGCGGGGTCGCGCAGCATCAGGGTGAGCCGCTTGTAGGTCGGGACGCGCCGCGCGAAGCCGATCGTGAGGATGTCGGGGTCGAGGATGTCGTCGACCCAGCCGAGCTCGGCGGGGCTGGCGCCACGCTTCTTCCACGACGAGCGGGTGCGGCGACGGGCCTCCACGACGAGCTGCTCGCGCATGTCGCGCTTGGTCGCCCAGATCGCCTCGCGGGGAACCTCGTCGATGCGGTCCCAGGCGTTGTCGCGCTCGAGGTCGTGGGTGCCGAGGTACTTGTCGGCGAGCTCGTAGACCCGGCGGTCGACCCAGGTGCCGGCGTGGACACCGTTGGTGACGCTGCTGATCGGGACCTCGTCGTCGTCGAAGCCCGGCCACAGGCCGTCGAACATCTCGCGGCTGACGACACCGTGCAGCTGCGAGACGCCGTTGGCACGGCCGCCGAGGCGCAGGCCCATGACCGCCATGTTGAACATGCCGGGCTGGCCACCGGGGTAGTCCTCGGCACCGAGGGCGAGCAGCCGGTCGACCGGCACACCCGGGACGGCCTGGTCGCCGCCGAAGTGCAGCGAGATGAGCTCGGCGTCGAAGCGGTCGATGCCCGCAGGGACCGGCGTGTGGGTGGTGAAGACCGTCGCGGCGCGCACGGCCTCGAGCGCCTCCTCGAAGCCCAGGTCCGCCGACTGGGTCAGCTCGTGGATGCGCTCGACGCCGAGGAACCCGGCATGGCCCTCGTTGGTGTGATAGACGTCCGGGGCCGGGGCGCCGGTGAGGCGCGACCACAGGCGCAGCGCGCGGACACCGCCGATGCCGAGGAGCATCTCCTGCTGCAGGCGCTGCTCACCACCGCCGCCGTAGAGGCGGTTGGTGATGTTGCGGGCGGCCTCGTCGTTGTCCGGCACGTCGGAGTCGAGCAGCAGCAGCGGCACGCGGCCGACCTGCGCCTTCCAGACGTGGGCGTGCAGCTGGCGGCCGCCGGGCAGCCCGAGCGTGATGACGCACGGGGTGCCGTCCTCCTCGCGGAGCATGCTCAGCGGCAGGCCGTCGGGGTCGAGGACCGGGTAGGTCTCCTGCTGCCAGCCGTCGCGGTTGAGGCTCTGCTTGAAGTAGCCGGTCTTGTAGAACAGGCCGACGCCGACGATCGGGACGCCGAGGTCGGAGGCGGTCTTGAGGTGGTCGCCGGCGAGGATGCCGAGACCGCCGGAGTACTGCGGCAGCACCTCGGTGATGCCGAACTCGGGGCTGAAGTAGCCGATCGCCTTCGGGGCGCCCGCACCGTCCTCGTCCTGCGCCTGGGCCCACGCCTGGTACCAGCGCGGCTCGGTGAGGTAGGTGTCGAGGTCGGCCTTGGCCGCCGCGACCGCACCGACGAAGCCGGTGTCTGCGGCAAGCGCCGCGAGCTCTGCCGGCGACAGCGCCGACAGCAGGCGCACGGGGTCCTTGCGGACCTTGGCCCAGCGCTGCGGGTCGATGCGCTCGAAGAGGTCGCGGGTCGGCGGGTGCCAGGACCACCGCAGGTTGCTCGCCAGGTCGCCGAGGGCCGCGATCGGCTCGGGCAGGACAGTACGGACGCTGAAGCGTCGGATCGCCTTCACGAGGGCTGATCATAGGGCCAGGACCCGGAAAGTCTGTCGACTTCTTGCAGATCTTTCAGAAAGTTTCACGGTGCCTTCACGGCGCGGTGCCCGGCGCGTCCACCCGGAGTCCCGCAGAGGTGCACCAGCGCCCAGAACGAGTAGCGTCGGGCGCGTGACTGCGACCCCCTCGGCAACCACACCCACCTCTCCCACCCCCCGCGGCTCCCGCAGCCCGCAAGCCCGACCCGGGCCCTCCCCCGCCCCACGCACCCGACCGCCGCAGAGCCCGGTCGGGCGGATCCCCGTCCAGGACGTGCAGCCCCTGGTGGACGGCGGCGCCCGACCGGCCAAGTCGGTCGTCGGTGAGCAGTTCACCGTCACCGCGACGGTGTTCCGTGAGGGCCACGACGCCGTCAACGCCTCCGTCGTCCTCACCGCGCCGGACGGGAGCGAGCACGTGCTGCCCATGCGCTGCACCAACCCGGGCCTCAACGCCTGGGAGGCGGTCGTCGAGGCCGGCACCGCGGGCTGGTGGCACTACCGCGTGGAGGGCTGGTCCGACCCCTACGGCACATGGGAGCACGACGCCTCCATCAAGGTGGCCGCCGACATCGACGCCGAGCTCATGCTCGAGGAGGGCGCCCGTGTCCTTGAGCGCGCACTGGCCGAGGTCGGGCGCCCCAAGCCGGGGGCGAAGCTGCTCAAGGACGCCGTGACCGCGCTGCGCGACACCCGGCGTCCCCCGATGGCCCGGCTCCACGCCGCCACCGACCCCTCGGTGGAGCAGGAGCTCGCCGCGCGGCCGCTGCGCGACTGGGTCAGCCCGTCCGCCGACCTGCCGCTGCTCGTGGAGCGTGAGCGCGCGCTGTACGGCGCGTGGTACGAGATCTTCCCCCGATCGGAGGGGGCGGTGCAGGACCCCGAGACCGGGCACTGGAGGTCGGGCACGTTGCGCACCGCTGCCGAGCGGCTGCCGGCCATCGCCGGCATGGGCTTCGACGTCGTCTACCTCACCCCGATCCACCCGATCGGCACCACGGCGCGCAAGGGACCCAACAACACCCTCGACGCCGGCCCCGACGACCCGGGCAGCCCGTATGCCATCGGGTCCCCCGACGGCGGCCACGACGCCATCCACCCCGACCTCGGGACGTTCGACGACTTCGACGCGTTCGTCGCCCGTGCCGAGGAGCTCGGGCTCGAGGTCGCGATGGACATCGCCCTCCAGTGCTCGCCCGACCACCCCTACGTGCAGTCGCACCCGGAGTGGTTCACCACGCGCGCCGACGGGACCATCGCCTACGCCGAGAACCCGCCGAAGAAGTACCAGGACATCTACCCGCTCAACTTCGACAACGACCCCGCCGGGTCCTACGCCGAGATGCGACGGATGATCCAGGTCTGGATCGACCACGGCGTCAAGATCTTCCGCGTCGACAACCCGCACACCAAGCCGGTCGAGTTCTGGCAGTGGATCATCGACGACGTGGCCCGCGACCACCCCGAGGTGATCTGGCTGGCCGAGGCCTTCACGAAGCCCGCCATGATGCACACCCTCGGCAAGGTCGGGTTCCAGCAGTCCTACACCTACTACGCGTGGCGCAACCAGAAGTGGGAGCTCACCGAGTACCTCGAGGAGCTGTCCGGCGAGGCGGCTGCCTACATGCGCCCGTCGTTCTGGCCGACGACGCACGACATCCTCACGCCGTACATGCAGTTCGGCGGCCCGGCCGCGTGGAAGCTGCGGGCGGCCGTCGCGGCCACGATCGTGCCGACCTACGGCATCTACGCCGGCTACGAGCTCATCGAGCACGTCGCCCGGCCGGGTGCCGAGGAGCAGATCGACAACGAGAAGTACGAGTACAAGAACCGCCACTGGGAGGACTACGAGCCCGGCGGCCCCAAGGAGGGGCACTCGCTGGCCGGCTACCTCACGCGGCTCAACGAGATCCGGCGCGAGCACCCCGCCCTGCACTGGCTGCGCAACATCACGTTCCACCACGTCGACGACGAGAACATCATCGCGTTCTCCAAGCGCCGGGTGCTGCCCGACGGCACCGAGGACGTCGTCGTCGTCGTGGCCAACCTCGACCCCCACGCCACCCGGGAGTCGACGCTCCACCTCGACATGCCCGCCCTGGGCCTGCGCCACGAGGACGGCATCGCCGCACAGGACCTCATCACAGGGGAGTCGTGGCACTGGGGCGAGCACGTCTACGTCAGACTCGGGCCCGAGACCGAGCCCGTCCACGTCGTCGCGATCCGGAGGTTCTGATGCAGGGTCTCAACCTCAACCAGCCCGGCCTGAAGCACGACCCCGAGTGGTTCAAGACCGCCGTCTTCTACGAAGTCCTCGTCCGAGGCTTCGGCGACTCCAAGGGGTCGGGCGCCGGCGACTTCACCGGCCTGATCAACCGGCTCGACTACCTGCAGTGGCTCGGCGTCGACTGCCTGTGGCTGCCGCCGTTCTACGCCTCGCCGCTGCGCGACGGCGGGTACGACATCGCCGACTACACCGCCGTGCTCCCCGAGTTCGGGACGCTGCCCGACTTCCAGGAGCTGGTGTCGCAGGCGCACGCCCGCGGCATCCGGATCATCACCGACTTCGTCATGAACCACACCAGCGACCAGCACCCGTGGTTCCAGGCGTCGCGCTCGGACCCCGAGGGCCCGTTCGGCGACTTCTACGTGTGGTCCGACACCGACGAGAAGTACTCCGACGCGCGCATCATCTTCATCGACACCGAGGTCTCCAACTGGACCTTCGACCCGGTACGCCGGCAGTTCTTCTGGCACCGCTTCTTCTCCCACCAGCCCGACCTCAACTTCGAGAACCCGGCCGTGCACGAGGCGATGTTCGACGTCGTGCGGTTCTGGATGGACATGGGCATCGACGGGTTCCGGCTGGACGCCGTCCCCTACCTCTACGAGGAGGAGGGCCACAACGGCGAGAACCACCCCAAGACGCACCAGTTCCTGGCCAAGCTGCGCGCGATGGTCGACGCGGAGTACCCCGGGCGCATCCTGCTCGCCGAGGCCAACCAGCCGCCGGCCGACGTCGTCGACTACTTCGGCACCGAGGAGGAGCCGGAGTGCCAGATGTGCTTCCACTTCCCCGTGATGCCGATGCTCTACTACTCGCTGCGGGAGGAGAAGGCGTCGCCGATCGTCGACGTGCTCGCCGACACCCCCGCCAAGCCCGCCGGCACCCAGTGGGGCACGTTCCTGCGCAACCACGACGAGCTGACCCTCGAGATGGTGACGCCGGAGCAGCGCGCGGCGATGTACGGCTGGTACGCGCCGGACCCGCGGATGCGGGCCAACGTCGGCATCCGCCGGCGGCTGGCGCCGTTGCTGGACAACAGCCGCGCGGAGATCGAGCTGATCCACGCCCTCGTGCTGTCGCTGCCGGGGTCGCCGTGCCTCTACTACGGCGACGAGATCGGCATGGGCGACAACATCTGGCTCAACGACCGTGACGCGGTCCGCACGCCGATGCAGTGGTCGCCGGACCGCAACTCCGGCTTCTCCTCCGCCGACCCGGGCAAGCTCTACCTGCCGGTCATCTCCTCGCTCGTCTACCACTACAACAACGTCAACGTGGAAGCCCAGATGGCGCACAGCTCGTCGCTGCTGCACTGGGTCAAGGCGATGCTGGAGATCCGCAAGCGGCACCCCGTCTTCGGCCGTGGCGAGTTCGAGGTCTGCCCATCGGACAACGATGCCGTGCTGTCCTTCCTGCGCGTCGAGTGGGACCACGAGGACGGCGCCGACTCCGAGGCCGTGCTCTGCGTCAACAACCTCGCCAGCCGCCCGCAGGCCACGACGATCCGGGTGCCCGCGGAGTTCAAGGGCGCCCAGCTCGCAGACCTGTTCGGCGGCAACGGTTTCCCGAAGGTCTCCGACGACGGGACGGTCACCCTGACCCTGGGCTCGCGGGACTTCTTCTGGCTGCGGCTCGTGCCGGGTGCCGCCCGTGGCTGAGATCCACACGACCGCCAGCATCACGCCGACCAAGCTCGAGCTCGTCGCGCCGTGGATGGCGCGCCAGCGCTGGTATGCCGCCAAGGGGCGTCAGCCGGTGCTGCGCAAGCTGTGGTCGTGGCGCCTCGACGACCCCGCCGGGGAGGTCGGTATCGAGACGTTGCTCGTCGTCGACGAGGGTGGCGCCGAGCCGGTCGTCTACCAGGTGCCGCTCACCTACCGATCCGCGCCGCTCGAGGGCCACCAGCAGGCCCTCGTGGGCACGATGGAGCACAGCGTCCTGGGGCCCCGCTGGGTCTACGACGGGCCGCAGGACCCGGTCTACGCCGCCCAGCTCCTCGCCCTCGTCCTCGAGCAGGCGGTCCCCCAGGCCGGCAGCCGGTCCGACACCGTGGAGCCTGCGGTCGTGGCACGTAGACACCCGTCGTGGACGACGCAGACCACCCTCACCGGCTCGCGCGTGCTGTCGGGTGAACAGTCCAACACCTCCGTCATCTTCGACTGCACCGACGACTCGGGGTCGCCGAAACCGTTGATCTGCAAGGTGTTCCGCACCCTGCAGGCCGGCGACAACCCCGACGTGGTCGTGCAGGGCGCCCTGGCCGAGGCCGGATCCCTGCGCGTCCCGGGCATGGTGGGAGCGGTCGCGGCGACCTGGCCGTCCGTCGACGGCGAGGGCTCGGACGCCGGGCACCTGGCCTTCGCCCAGGAGTTCTTCCCCGGCACCGAGGACGCCTGGCGGGTGGCGCTTCGCGCCATCGCCGCCGGTGAGGACTTCGCCGACCGGGCGCGAGAGCTCGGCGCCGCCACGGCCGAGGTGCACTCGCGCCTGGCCGAGGTCATGCCCACCGAACCGGTCACCCCGGCCGTGGTGTCGACCATGGTCGCGGGGATGCGCGGGCGCTACGTCGCCGCCGCCGCTGAGGTGCCCGCCCTGGCCGAGCACGAGCAGCGCATCGCGGCCGTCTTCGACGCGGCTGTCGGCGCGCCCTGGCCCGCGCTGCAACGCATCCACGGCGACTACCACCTCGGCCAGGTCCTGCAGGTCGAGGGACGCGGCTGGGTGCTGCTCGACTTCGAGGGCGAGCCGCTGCGACCGCTCTCCGAGCGCGTCCGGCCCGACCTCGCCGTCCGCGACATCGCGGGAATGCTGCGCTCGTTCGACTACGCGGCCGGTTCGTGGGAGCAGGCCCACCCGGGCCAGAGCGCGCGTGGTTGGGTGGAGTCCGCCCAACGCGCGTTCCTGGACGGGTACGCCGCCGAGTCCGGCAGGGACCCGCGCGAGGACACCGCACTGCTCATCGCGTTCCAGCTCGACAAGGCTCTGTACGAAGTGGTCTACGAGGCGCGCAACCGGCCGACCTGGCTGACCATCCCCACCACTGCGGTGGTCCGTTTGCTTGACGATGCGAGGAAGGACCTTCCGTGAGCCCTTTCGGCAAGAAGGACAAGAAGACCAAGAAGGCCAAGGAGACCCAGGCGGTCGAGGCCGTCGAGCCGGCCCGGGTCGAGGAGGTCACCCCGGTGGCACCGGCCGCCGAGTCGGCCGCGGTCGAGCCGACCAAGCAGGAGCGGGCGCCGCACACCTCCGAGGCTGAAGCGCTCATCGAGAAGCCGGGCGGCACGCCGTCGGCCCCCAAGGCCCCGGTCACCGAGCCGCCGGTCGACCGGACGCCCGAGCCGGTTCCCGTGCCCGCGACCCCCGCCGAGGCCATCCGCGCCCTCGCCGACGGCCGCCACCAGCAGCCGCACGACCTGCTCGGGCACCACCTCGAGCCGGGCGGCCTGCGCGTGCGCACCTACCGGCCGTTCGCCTCCACGGTCGCAGCGCGCTTCGAGGACGGCACCCGCCTCGACCTCGCCCACGAGGAGGACGGTGTGTGGGGCGGGCTGCGCGAGGGGCAGACGCAGACCCAGGACTACCGCCTGCTCGTGAGCTACGCCGACGGCGTCGAGCACGAGATGGACGACCCCTACCGCTTCGCGCCCACGCTCGGACCGGTCGACCTGCACCTCATCGGCGAAGGTCGCCACGAGCAGCTGTGGACGGTCCTCGGGGCCCACGTCCACGAGTACACCGGCCCCCTCGGCACCGTCGTCGGCACCTCCTTCGCCGTGTGGGCGCCGCGGGCCCAGGCCGTGCACGTCGCGGGCGACTTCAACGGCTGGGACGGCCGCAGCCACCCCATGCGCCTGCTCGGCGAGTCGGGCGTCTGGGAGCTCTTCGTCCCCGGCGTCGGCGACGGGACGATGTACAAGTACCTGGTCCGCGGCGCCGACGGGAAGGTGCGCGAGAAGGCCGACCCGATGGCCCAGGCCACCGAGATGCCGCCGGCCACCGCGTCGTCCGTCGTCCAGTCCCGCTACGACTGGGGCGACGGCGAGTGGCTGGCCAAGCGCACCCAGAGCAACCACCACGAGCAGCCGATGAGCATCTACGAGGTGCACCTCGGGTCGTGGCGGCGCCACCACTCCTACCGCGACCTCGCCGAGCACCTGGTCAACTACGTGCAGGACCTCGGCTTCACGCACGTCGAGCTCATGCCGGTCATGGAGCACCCCTATCCCCCGTCCTGGGGCTACCACGTCACGAGCTACTACGCGCCGAGCGCGCGGTTCGGCCGCCCCGACGACTTCAGGTACCTCGTCGACCGGCTCCACCAGGCCGGCATCGGCGTCATCCTCGACTGGGTCCCCGGGCACTTCGCGACCGACCCGTGGGCGCTGGCCCGCTTCGACGGGCTGCCGCTCTACGAGCACCCGGACCCGCGCAAGGGCTGGCACCCCGAGTGGGGCTCCTACATCTTCGACTTCGGCCGGATGCAGGTGCGCAACTTCCTCGTCGCCAACGCGGTCTACTGGCTGGAGGAGTTCCACGTCGACGGCCTGCGCGTCGACGGCGTGGCCTCGATGCTCTACCTCGACTACGCCCGCAAGGACGGCGAGTGGGTGCCCAACATCCACGGCGGGCACGAGAACCTCGAGGCGGTGGGCCTGCTCCAGGAGGCCAACGCCACGGCGTACAAGCGCGTGCCAGGCATCGTCATGATCGCCGAGGAGTCCACCTCCTGGCCGGGCGTCACGAAGTCGACCAGCGAGGGCGGCCTCGGCTTCGGGCTGAAGTGGAACATGGGCTGGATGAACGACTCCTTGAAGTACCTCAAGGAGGACCCGATCAACCGGCAGTACCACCACCACCTGCTGACGTTCTCGCTCATGTACGCCTTCAGCGAGAACTACCTGCTGCCGATCAGCCACGACGAGGTCGTCCACGGCAAGGGCTCGCTGCTGCGCAAGGCGCCCGGCAGCCGCTACGACCAGCTCGCCACCGTGCGGGCGTTCCTGGCCTACCTCTGGAGCCACCCCGGCAAGCAGCTGCTGTTCATGGGCAGTGAGTTCGCCCAGGAGGCCGAGTGGGCCGACGGCCGCGAGCTCGACTGGTGGCTGCTCGACCACGCCGCCCACTACCGCGTCCACAACCTCGTCAAGGAGCTCAACCGGGTCTACCGCGCCAACCCAGCGCTGTGGGCACTGGACGCCGACCCGGCAGGCTTCGAGTGGCTCGACGCCGACGACAACGCGGGAAACACCTACTCCTACCTGCGTTTCGGCACCCCCGACCGTCAGGGCCCGGTCGTCGCCGTGGCCGTGAACTTCGGCGGCCTGGCCCGCGAGCCCCTGCGGCTCGGCGTGCCCCGCGCCGGCGACTGGAGGGTCGTGCTCGACACGAGCGGCTACGACGAGTTCGGCACGCCCAGCCAGGCCGACGTCGTCGTCACCGCCCAGGAGCACCCGCACCAGGGGCAGCCGTACTCCGTGGAGGTCCGGGTCGCCGCCCTGTCCGCGGTCTACCTCGCACCGGTCGAGGAGACGCCCGGAGTGACGACCGGCCCCGCGTCCGAGGTGGAGGACCGCACGGAGTGACCCACGTCTGGGGCTACCGCATCCCGTTGCTCGTGGTCCCGGTCGTCCTTGCGTATGCCGCGGTGGCGGCGTGGTGGTTGTGGCGCGGCCGCACCCGCCCCGCCGTCACCCTCGAGCGGGTCCTGCTCGGCGGGGCGGTGGTGTTCGCGAGCGTGGTCACGATGTCGCCGCCCGGCGTCCGTGACCACGGCGTCCTGTCGCCGGACCGCCGCTGCGCCATCCACCGGGTGGCACTCGGCCTGACCGCGGTGGCCGCCGACGACCAGCGCATCCTCAACGTCCTGCTGCTCGTGCCGGTCGGGTTGTTCGCCGCCCTCGTGGCCAGCCGCCTGCGCGGCGTGCAGGCGCTGCTCGTCGTGGCCGGCGCCGCCGCGCTGCCGCTGCTGTTCGAGGGTGGACAACAGCTCTTCCGGGGGCTCGGGCGCTCGTGCGACACCACCGACCTCGCCGACAACTGGACCGGCGTCCTGCTCGGACTGGTGGCGGGCGTACTCCTCGTGGGACTGCGGTGGGCAGCGCGGCGCAACGCTGGCAGAGTGGGCCCATGAACGACCCGCGCGCAGGACAGCCCGCCCAGCCGTCGGACCTGGTCGACGTGGCCCACCTCGTCACCGCCTACTACACGCAGGTCCCCGATCCCGACGACCTCGACCAGCAGGTGGTGTTCGGCACCTCGGGGCACCGCGGGTCGAGCCTGCGGACAGCGTTCAACGAGGCGCACATCCTCGCGACGACCCAGGCCATCTGCGACTACCGCGCGTCGCAGGGCTACGACGGCCCGCTGTTCGTGGGGCGTGACACCCATGCCCTCTCCGAGCCCGCGTGGGCCTCCGCGCTCGAGGTGCTCGCCGCCAACGACGTGATCGTCCTCGTCGACGACCGCGACGGCTACACCCCCACCCCTGCGGTGAGCCACGCGATCATCCGCGCCAACGAGGGCCGCACGACGGGCTCGACCCTGGCCGACGGCATCGTCGTCACCCCGTCCCACAACCCGCCCTACGACGGCGGCTTCAAGTACAACCCTCCCCACGGCGGACCCGCCGACTCCGACGCGACCAAGGTGATCGCCGCCCGGGCCAACGAGCTCATCGCGGCCGGCCTCGACGGCGTACGGCGAGTCCCCTTCAGCCGCGCCCGCGCCCACGCGCAGCCCTACGACTTCCTGGGCACCTACGTCGACGACCTTCCCGACGTCGTCGACCTGGCCAAGGTCAAGGAGGCCGGCGTCCGCATCGGCGCCGACCCGCTCGGAGGCGCCTCGGTCGCCTACTGGGCCGAGATCGCCGACCGCCACGGCATCGACCTCACCGTCGTCAACCCGCTCGTCGACCCCACCTGGCGGTTCATGACGCTGGACTGGGACGGCAAGATCCGCATGGACTGCTCCTCCCCCTCCGCCATGGCCTCGCTCATCGCCCGCAAGGACGAGTACGACATCGCGACGGGCAACGACGCCGACTCAGACCGCCACGGCATCGTCACCCCCGACGCGGGTCTGATGAACCCCAACCACTTCCTGGCCGTGGCGATCCAGTACCTCTTCGGGGGCGCCCGGCCGGACTGGCCGCAGGGTGCCGCCATCGGCAAGACGCTGGTGTCGTCGTCGATGATCGACCGCGTCGCCTCGGACCTCGGGGCCCGGCTCGTCGAGGTGCCCGTCGGGTTCAAGTGGTTCGTGCCGGGGCTCATCGACGGCAGCTTCGGCTTCGGCGGCGAGGAGTCGGCAGGTGCCTCGTTCCTGCGCCGTGGTGGAGCCGCCTGGACCACCGACAAGGACGGCATCATCCTCGCGCTGCTCGCCTCGGAGATCCTTGCGGCCACGGGCAAGACCCCCAGCCAGCACTACGCCGACCTCACCGCGCGCCACGGCGACCCGGCCTACGCGCGCATCGACGCAGCTGCCGACCGCGAGCAGAAGGCCAAGCTCGCTGCCCTCTCCCCCGACGACGTCGGCGCGGACTCCCTCGCGGGCGAGCCGATCACGGCCAAGCTGACGACCGCCCCGGGCAACGACGCGCCGATCGGCGGCCTCAAGGTCACCACGGAGAGCGCGTGGTTCGCGGCCCGGCCGTCGGGCACCGAGGACGTCTACAAGATCTACGCCGAGTCCTTCAAGGGCCCCGAGCACCTCGCCCAGGTGCAGGCCGAGGCCAGGGAGGTCGTCGACGCCGCCCTGCGCGGGTGAGGGCGGCGGGCGCTGAGGCTGCGCTGTGAGCGGACGCGGTCGCGGAACACATCGGACATCCGTCGGCGTTGACCACGACATGACGCCCACCAACACCCCGCGCCCACCGCGCCAGAACGCCGGGCTCCGCACCTTCCCACGGACGAGCAGCACCGGTCCCAACCTCGCCACCCTCGACCGCGTGCGCGGCCTGCGCCGCCCCCGGCTCCTGCAGCCCGAGGCACGCCGCCACCAGGTCGAGCAGGAGTGCCGGGCCTGCTGAAGGCCCTCGTTCCTGTCGTCTGACGGGCTCCGCCACCACGGCGGGGCCCGTCAGTCGCGTCCGGGACCCTCAGTCGGCCAGTGCGGGCGCCGGTCCGCCGACCACCGTCTCGTCGGCAGCGGACCGTCCCGGGCTCAGCCGCGAGGTCTCGTCGGCGACCCAGAGCCGCGTGAGACCGCCGAAGTGGCCCTCGAACGTGTCCCACTCCCGCTCGGGGTACGTCGCGCGGATCGTGTCCGTGAGCAGCGAGCGGAAGTCGTCGGAGTCGACCCACTCGAGCACCATCTCGTCGAGGTGCGGCAGGGCCGTCTCGACGAACTCGCGGTAGCGCTCGGTCTCGAAGTGGTCGTCCGCAAGCCCCTGGTAGGCAGCGAGCTTGGCCTGGTAGTCCAGCGCCGGGTCGTCGGCGACCGCGAACCACGGGTCGGTGTCGACCTGGGTGCGGGCCTTGCGACCGGTCGCCACGCAGAACACCGACCACTTCAGCAGCGCCTTCATGGCCCACGGGAAGTAGTAGTGCAGCGACGTGACGGCGACGTCCGGGCAGGCGTTGGCGTAGTCGATCGGGTAGACCACCCCGTCCTTGACGAGCATCTCGCAGGAGTTGAACTCCCAGCGGAAGAACGCGTTGACCGTCTGGGCGATGGTGACCGCCTCGGTGCCCACGGCGTCGGAGAGGAAGCCGTGCTCCACGGCATACCGGTTGTGCATGGGCTCGTCGGGTCGGAACTTCATGACCATGCTCTCGGGCCCGATGGTCAGGGCGCGGGCGAAGACCTCGAACCCGTCGACGGCCTTCTGCAGGTGCATGAGCATCTCGCCGGAGTCGTCGTAGGCCTCGTGCAGGGCCGCGCGGTCCTTGATCATCGACACCCCGCGCCAGGCCCCGCCGTCGAAGGGCTTCATGAACATGGGGTAGCCGAGCTCGTCGGCGATGCGGTCGAGGTCGAAGGACTTGTTGTACTTCTCCGACGTGTAGGCCCAGCGGACGTTGTCGATGGGGTTCTTGTAGGGCACGAGGACCGTCTCGGGGACGTCCATGCCGAGGCGCAGCAGGGCGCAGTACGCCGAGTGCTTCTCCATGGACTGGAACGTGAACGGGCTGTTGAGCAGGTAGACGTCGTCCATGAGGGCGACCTTCTTGAGCCACTCGCGCGGGTGGTAGTACCAGTGCGCCAGCCGGTCGATGACCAGGTCGTGGCGGGGCTTGTCGCGCAGGTTGAACGGCTCGATGGTGACGCGCTCGGTCGACACGTGGTGCTGGGTGCCGTCCGGGCCGGTGACCACGCCCATGCGCTGGGCGAGCGTCTCGAAGGCCCGGGGCCAGTCGCCCTCAGCCCCGAGGAGAAGACCGATGAGGTGTTCCTGGGATTTCGCCATGCAGCCCATCCTGTCGGCTGAGGCGTGCCCCGGAAAGTGGAACCCGGTCAGGAGGCGGTCAGGAGCCCGTCAGAACAGGGCGCTCATCAGGGCGGTGCGGGCCTTCTTGACCCGTTCGTCGTGCCCGCCGACGACCGCGAACAGCTGCACCAGGTGGACGCGCGCCTGCTCGCGCTCCTCGCCGCTCGTGGCGCGCACGAGGTCGATGAGGCGCAGGAACGCATCCTCCACGTGGCCGCCGAGGACGTCGAGGTCGGCGACGAGGGTCTGCGCCGCGACGTCGGTGGGCCGGTCGGCAGCTGCCGCGCGGGCGGCCTGCAGGTCGGCACCCTCGGTCCGCTGCATGAGCCCGACCTGGGCAAGACCCAGCTCGGCGTCGGCGTCGGCGGGGTTCTCCTTGAGCGCCTGGGTGTATGCCGCGTGCGCGCCCGCGAGGTCACCGCGCTCGATCGCGTCGTAGGCCTCCTGGTGCAGGGGCGGCAGCGGCGGCTCGACGACCTCGTCGTCACCCTGCGCGCCGTCGTCGGTGAGCTCGACCCGGCCGGTGACGCCGTGCTGGACGGCGAGGCTCAGGAACTCGTCGAGGACGGGACGCACGGCCTCGGCCGGCTGGACGCCGGCGAACATGGGAACGGGCTGGCCCTGGATGAGGCCGAGGGTCACGGGAACGCTCTGGATCTGGAACGCGCGCAGCAGGGCCGGGTTCTGCTCCACGTCGACGCTGACCACCTGCAGGCGCCCGTCGAGCGCGCGGGCCAGGCCGACGACCGTGTCGAGGTAGTCGCGCGACTCGGGCACCTGAGCGGCCCAGAGCACCAGCAGCAGCGGCACGCCGACGGAGGCGTTGGCGACCTCGGTGAAGTTGGCGTCGGTGCCCTCGACGACCAGGCCAGAGCGGCCCGCGACGCCATGGGCCGGGACGCCACCCGGCGCACCGTGGGCGCCGCCCTGGCCGCCCTGGGCGCCCGCTCCGGCCGCAGCTGCTGCCCCGGCACCCCCCGGGCGGCTCTGGGTGGATCCGGTGGGCTGGCCCTGCAGGCCGGTGAGGTCGACGGCCCCACGCAGGCCGGCTGCGGTGAACGGCTGATCAGTCATGGGGTCGATTCTTCCTCACGGGCGGAGCCGTCGCCCACGCGGCCCGACGGCCCGGGGTCAGGAACCCTTGGCGGAGAACAGGACCTCGTCGGCGCCGACGACGCTGGCCTTGCCCTCGGCAGGCACGGTGAACGCCACGGTCTCGTAGCTGCGCAGCACAGCGTTCCTGCTCAACGCCTTCTTGCCCACGAGGCGCTGGAACTCCGCGCTCGGGGTCAGCGACTTGCCGCCGGGCTTCAGGGTGATCGTGTCGGTGCGCTCGAGGAGGGAGAAGACCAGGGCCCCACCGCCGCGCAGCGCCAGCGAGACCGTCTGGACGGGGTGCACCGTGTGCTTCTGCTGGAGCGTGGCCAGCGTGCCGAACGCCTTGGCCTGCGCGGCGGCGTTGGCCCGCACGGCCGTCGAGAACGGGTCGTTGGTGGCGACGGCCTTCGCGGGCGTGGGCTTGGGGTAGGCCAGGCTCGCGGCGTACTCGGTCAGCAGCTCGTCGGGTTGGACGGCCAGCTTCGTGGCAGCGGTGACCCGCGGGGAGCCCTCGTCGAGCGGGTCGAGGGCGGCGACCTCGGTGCCGGGCTGCATCGTCACCGACGAGGAGAGCCGGAACGGCGTCGCGGCGTCGGGTGAGGTCAGCAGGTTGAGCACCGCTGCGCCCTCCCCGCTGGTCGTCTGGACCAGGATCACCCGGGGCCAGTCCGTGCCGCGGGAGACGGCCAGCACCTTCGGCGGGTCGGTCCGGGTCAGCGGGGCGGTCGTGGGGCTCGTGGCGGTGGACCCGAGCTTGGCGGCCGCGTCGGCCACGGCGAGTGCCGAACCGGTGAGTGACGCGGTACGCAGCCTCTGGGCCTGCGTGGCGGGTGCGGCCTGTGCCGCGGCGGCCTGGGACAGCACGCGCTCGGCGACCTTCTGCGCGGCGTCACGTCCGATCGGCGCCGCGGTGGTCACCTGCGCCGGCGCGTCACCGACACCGACGAGCGAGGCACCGGCTCCGCAGCCGGCGACCCCGAGGGCCAGGGCACCGGCCAGCGCACCTGCGATGACGTGGCGGGGGGCAGAGAGAGTCATGAGGGCACCTCCTCGGTGGGCCGGGTGTGGTCGGGGCCGGTCACGGCCTTGCGCCCTGTCAGGGCGTGGCGGCGCTGCTGCCACAGGCCGGCCGCGCCGGCGGCGGTGGCGAGGAGCCCGACGAGGGACACGAGCAGCGCCTGGAAGAACCACGCACGCCGCTCGACCGTGACCCTGACCAGGACGAGGTCGGCTGCGCGACCCTCGGCCGTCGCGATGACGACCGCCTCCGGAGCGTCTGCCTGACGCACCTGGATGCGCGCGCTGCCCTTGCCGGTGGCGGTGCTGCGCCAGACGTCGGCGCCGGCGAGCGCCGGCGCGGCGCCGGCTCCCGACCGCGAGCGCTCGAGGGACCAGGAGCGCACGCGGGCCCCGGTCACGGAGGTCACGTCGGCGCCACCCACGACGGCCTTCGCGTCCGAGGGGGTGGCGCGCCCGATGAAGACCGGTGCACCGTCACGGGTGGTGGCGGTGACCGTCGTCGGGCGGTCGACCCGGTTGAGCACTGATGGCTCGAGGACGACGACGCTGCCCCGGGGCGGCGTCGTGGTGAACGTCGCGCTCCCGGACGGGCCGAGGTGGACGGTGAACCACGACCCGACCACCAGGAGCACGAGCCCGATCGCGGTCAGCGCAGCCAGCAGGATGCGGGTGGCCAAGGTCGGCACGGCAGGATTCCTCACGTGGACGGGCCGGCACGGGAAGCTCCCCGCACCGGCATCTCCCTCCACCATGACGCAGGCACACCGACGACGACAAATCAGCTCCGGCGCCGGGAGCCGCCTCGATGGCATGATCGCCGGTGATGACCTCCCGAGCCGGGCACCGCCGCCCCCGCCGCCCCGGCCGTCCCCGTGAGGAGGCGACCGAGCAGGCGATCACCCTCGCCGCGCGACAGGTCCTGGCCGACCGGGGCGTCGCGCGGATGTCGATGGAGCACGTCGCGGCTCAGGCCGGCGTGGCCAAGAGCACGCTCTACCGCCGCTGGCCCAGCAAGGTCGAGCTCGCCGTCCACGCGGTCGCCGCGGTGTTCGACGAGATCGAGGACGAGGACCACGGGTCACTCGCCGCCGACATGCGGGCCGGCGTGGACGAGGCCGCCCGCCTGCTGCGCGACCCCTCGACGGGTGGGGCGTATGCCGCGCTGCTCGCCGAGTCGGCCCGCGACCCCGAAGGGGTCGGCGTCGCGGTGCGCGGGTCCTTGTCGACGAGGCTGCACGCGCTGGTGGCGTCGTCGGTGGAGCGGGCCATCGCGCGTGGCGAGATCAGGCCCGAGATGGTCGACGTCGACCTGCTCGCCGACGTCGTGGTGGGTTCGGTGATGCACCGTTCGCTCGCGACCGGCGTCCCGGACGAGGCGTTCGTCGACGGCCTCATCGAGCTCCTCGCCGACGTCGCGTACGCCCGCCTCAGCCGGGCGGCCCGCAGCACCGACACGTAGCCGGGCCACGGGCCGCTGGGCCGGGGTGGCGGACCCCACGACCACCGGTCGTGGGGTCGTGGGGCCGTGGGGTCGTGGGGTCGCCGACCGCCTAGAAGCGGGCGGGCTCGCGGTAGACGCCCCACTCGTCGCGCAGCGCGTCGCAGATCTCCCCGAGGGTCGCCTCGGCACGCACCGCGTCGAGCATGGCCGGGACCATGTTGGCGTCGGTGCGGGCCACCTCGACCATGCGGGCGACGGCGGCGCGGACGGCAGCGTCGTCGCGAGCAGCCTTGCGGTCGGCGAGCGCGGCGACCTGCTCGCGCTCGACCTCGTGGCTGACGCGCAGGATCTCCAGCTCGTGGGTGACGGAGGCCGTGTGGCAGTTGACGCCGACGACCTTCTTGTCGCCCTTCTCCAGGGCCACCTGGTACTGGAACGCCGCCTCGGCGATCTCGGACATGAACCAGCCGTCCTCGATGCCGCGCAGGATGCCGGACGTCATGGGCCCGACCTCGTGGTCCACCCCGCCCTCGGCGTTGCGGGGCTTGCCCAGCTCGCCCATGGCCTTGATCTTGTCGAAGATCGCCTCGGCCTCGGCCTCGATCTTGTCGGTCAGGGCCTCGACGTACCAGCTGCCACCGAGCGGGTCGGCGACGTTGACGACGCCGGTCTCCTCCATGATCACCTGCTGCGTCCGCAAGGCGATCTCGGCCGCCTGCTCGCTCGGCAGGGCGAGGGTCTCGTCCAGGGCGTTGGTGTGCAGGCTGTTCGTCCCGCCGAGGACGGCGGCGAGCGCCTCGACGGCGGTGCGCACGACGTTGTTGTAGGGCTGCTGCGCGGTGAGGCTCACCCCGGCGGTCTGGGTGTGGAACCGCATCCACTGCGCCTTGTCGGTCTTCGCGCCGTACACGTCGCGCAGCCAGCGCGCCCAGATGCGCCGGGCGGCACGGAACTTGGCGATCTCCTCGAAGAAGTCGAGGTGGCTGTCGAAGAAGAAGGACAGGCCCGGCGCGAACTTCTCGATGTCGAGACCGCGGGACAGGCCGAGCTCGACGTAGCCGAAGCCGTCGGCGAGCGTGTAGGCGAGCTCCTGCGCGGCCGTCGAACCGGCCTCCCGGATGTGGTAGCCCGAGACCGACAGCGGCTTGTAGGCCGGGATGTTCTCGGCGCAGTACTCCATGAGGTCGCCGATCAGGCGCAGGTGCGGCTCGGGGGCGAACAACCACTCCTTCTGCGCGATGTACTCCTTGAAGATGTCGGTCTGCAGCGTGCCGTTGAGGACGCCGAGGTCGACGCCCTGGCGCTCGGCCGCCACGAGGTACATGCAGAACACCGGGACGGCAGGTCCGCTGATGGTCATCGACGTGGTGATCTGCTCGAGCGGGAGGTCGTCGAACAGCACCTCCATGTCGGCGGCCGAGTCGATGGCCACGCCGCAGTGCCCGACCTCGCCGAGGCTCATGGGGTCATCGGAGTCGCGCCCCATCAGGGTGGGCATGTCGAACGCGACGGACAGGCCGCCGCCACCGCGCTCGAGGATCATCTTGTAGCGCTCGTTGGTCTGCACCGCGTTGCCGAAGCCGGCGAACTGCCGGATCGTCCAGGTGCGACCGCGGTACCCGGTGGGGTACAGCCCGCGAGTGAAGGGGAACTCCCCCGGCCAGCCGATGCGCTCGGGCACCTCGCTGCCGTCGGTGGGTCCGTAGGCCGGGTCGACCTCCATGCCGGACAGGGTGGTGAAGTCGGCGTCACGCACCTGCCCCTTCGTCTGCGCCGCATCGAAGCGGGACTGCCAGCGGGCGGCACCGGACTGCTCGGGAGTGGTCTGCGTCATACAGTGCAATTTACTAGGACGTCCTAGTAATCACCAACACGCGAGTCGCAGGTCCGCCTCCGGACGCCCCTCCCTCCGCAAAGCGGGTGTCGTTCGGTGACCCGGGACGTATACGTGATGGCTTCGCCACGCGACACCCGCTTTGCGGGGCGTGCCGGGCGGGTCAGCCGTCGAAGTCGTGGGCGCCGACGCGGACCTTGCGCAGCAGGGCGAAGAGCTGCTCGTGCTCGGCCGCGCTCAGCATGCCGAGGCCGAACCGCGCCTGCACGAGGTCGGCGGTCGCGGCCTCCATCGCGTCACGACCCGCCGGGGTGATGACGGCCAGGGTGCCGCGCCCGTCGTCGGGGTTGGGGACGCGCTCGACGAACCCCTGGGCGTGCAGGCGCTGGATGATGTTGGTGGCGCTGGTCGGGTGGACCATGAGCCGCTGGCCGATCTTGCTCATCCCGAGCCGGCCGTCGCGGCTGAACGCCAGGAGCACCAGCGCCTCGTACCGGGCGAAGCTCAGCCCGTGGCGCCCGACGATCGCGTCGTAGTCGGTGATGAGCAGCTGCTGCACCCGCATGACCGAGGTGGCGCTGGCCATGGCCAGGGGCTGGGACGAGCGTCCCCAGCGCTGGGTCCACAGCTGGGCCGCCCGCGTGATCGGGTCGAACGGCAGGCGGATGGGCTTCGGCACGCGCAGCAGGCTAGCTGCGGGGCACGCGCACCGTCTCGACCTGTCCGTCATCGAGACGGATCTCGCCGTCGGCCTGGGCGGCTGCCTCCGGGTCGTGGGTCGCCATCACGACGATCGCCCCCCGGTCGGCCTCGGCCCGCAGCAGCGCCAGCACCCGCTCGCGGTTGTCGTGGTCGAGCTCGGAGGTGGGTTCGTCGGCCAGGAGCACCCGGCCGCGCAGGGCGAGCCCGCGCGCGACCGCGACCCGCTGCTGCTGGCCGCCGCTGAGCTCCTCGGCGAGGTGGCTGCCGGACTCGGCCAGACCCACGGAGGCGAGCGCCGCGTCCGCGCGCCGACGGGCCTGCTCGGCGGGTATGCCACGGGCGAGCAGCGGCAGGGCGACGTTCTCGTGAGCGGACAACAGCACCGCGAGGGCGCTGCCCTGCGGGATGACCTCGATGCCGAGGCGGGCGGCCTGCGCCCGGTCGGTCACGCGGTCGTCGCCGAGCTCGACGACGCCGTCGGCCTCCACCGCTCCCCCGATCGCCCACAGCAGCGAGGACTTCCCCGCCCCGCTGTGGCCGGTGACGGCGATGAACTCCCCCGCGTAGGCCTCGAGGTCGGCCGACACGACGGCGGTCGTCGACCCGTACCGCACACCCACGCCGGTGAGCCTCAGCGGCGGCGACTCCACGTCCTCGTCGGTGCCGCGCACCGGGTCTGCGAGACGCGTGTCGCGCTCAGCCATTGCTGGTCCCTCCCTGTTCGCGGACCAGGGACCACACCCCGTCCTCGTGGTGCACACGGACGAGCGTCCCTGGGGGGAACGCCTCGACCACGGCGGCGGGCAGCGGAAGCGAGCCGTCCGCCGACACCACGGCGTACTCCTCGCCCGCCCGACCCTCGCCACCCACTCGGCCGTCACGAATGGTGACGGTGCGCGGGAGCCTCGCGGCGACGTCGGGGTCGTGGGTGACGACGACGATGGTGGTACCCCACTCGGCGTTGACGCGGTGCAGGGCGTCGAGCACGACGTCGCGGGAGGTGTGGTGCAGCTGGCTGGTGGGCTCGTCGCCGAGCAGCAGCCCCGGCCGGCTGGCCAGCGACACCGCGAGCGCGGCGAGCTGCAGCTGTCCCGGCGGCAGGGAGTCCAGGGGCGCGGTGGCGGCGTGGTCGAGCCCGACGAGCTCGAGCACCTCCCCCGGGGACGGCACGTCCCGCCCGGCCTTGACGGCGGAGCGCTGGGCGAACTCGACGTTCTGCCGGGCGGTGAGGTAGGGCAGCAGGTTGCGGGCGGCGCCCTGCAGGATGATGCCCACGTCGGCCGCGCGGAAGCGGTCGAGCTCGGGCTCGCTCATGGTCGACAGCTCGTGCTCCCCCACGCGGACGCGCCCGGCGCTCGGCCGCATCAACCCGCCGAACAGCGTCAGCAGCGTCGACTTCCCGGCGCCGGAGGGGCCGAGCAGGCCGACCACCTCCCCCGGCGCGACGACGAGGTCGACACCGGAGAGCGCGGCCACGTCGTGCCCGTCGGCGCGGTAGATGTGCACGAGCCCGCGGGTGCTGACGCCGAGCCCCCTGACGCGCTCGGCTCCGCGACCCGAGGTCGTGCTGCGCTCCACGGTGGTGCCAGTGCTCACAGCGACTCCCTGATGCGTCGGAGGGCGATCCGTCGTCCCGAGCCGAGGGCTGCCATCGCGCCCACCGGCACGAGCACCAGCAGCGCCGCGAGCGTGGCCAGCAGCACCGCGGGGACGGAGGGGGTGATCTCCAGCGCGGGCACCGGGGTCGAGGGGTCGTCGAACAGCGGCAGCAGCGGCATGGCCACCAGGGCCGAGACCGCACCACACAGCACGCCGACGACGGTGCCCACCACCACGAGCAGCAGCTGCTCACGCACCAGGGCCCGCCTCAGCAGCGGCAGCCGGACGCCCGACATGTGGAGGGCGGCGAGGTCGCGGGCCACGACGCGCCACCCCGTCACGGTCATGACGATGACCACCAGGGCCGCCAGCAGGATGGACATGACCCCGGTGAACAGCGCGAGCCGCACCCCCCACCCGGAGCCCGAGGTGGCGAGCAGGTCCTTGGCCGTGGTGAAGCGGTCGGTGCGCAGCACGGCGATACCGGCGTCCGCGAGTCCCTTGCGGACCACGTCGGCCTGGCCGGGGTCGCGCAACCACACCGACAGCGTGCCGCCCGGCGCGAGGGTGCCACCGAGCCGCTGCAGGGTCGAGTAGTCCAGCATGACGCCCCGGGCGCCGACGACGGGCAGGGCGGCAGGGCGCTGGGCGCTGCTGACCGCGAGCGGGACGCCGTTGATCCCGACGGCGGTGAAGCCCTCCGCCGTACCCCCGGGCGGCACGGCGCCGGCGAGCAGGCCCGGCACCTGGGTGGGCACGTCGCCGTACGTCAGCCCGACAGCCACCCCGCTGGTGCGCACGTCGAACCTCATCGTGTCCGGCTTCGGGTTGGTCATCCTCAGGACGTCGGTGCTGTCCTTGGAGAGCGGGACGAAGGCGTTCCAGCGCGAGGTGTCGGCGATGCCCAGCGAGCGGCCGTCGACACCGAGCCCGGTGACGTCCACCGTGGCAGAGACGAGCTTGGTGGCCGGGTCGGTCGGCCGGAAGTCGATGCCGTTGAGCCGGCAGCCGGAGGGGCACAGCAGCGGGGTCGAGATCTTCGCCGAGCCTGAGCCGTTCGCCGGGATGGTCGTCACCTGCCGCACGAGTGGCGTGCCGTCGGGGCCGGTGACCGAGAAACGCACCTCGACCGGCGCGAGGTCGGAGGCCTGACCGGTCGACCCCGGGTAGAGGATGTTGCTCTCGGCCGTGACGTGCCAGGTGGCCCGTCCGGTGAGGCGCTCGCCCTTGAGGACGACGGTGTCCACCGGCGGGGGTCGCAGGGCGCTGGTGCGCAGGACTTCGCCTGCCGGGGTGTAGGCGATCGAGGGGAAGTGCTGCGCGTCGACGGCGATGGTCGGTGTCGACCCGGCCGCCACCTGCTTGATGACGGCGACGGGCGTCGCGCGGTCGCCAGAGGGGTCGATGCGCTTGACGGCCGCGGCCAGGGCGCTCGGGTTGCGGCTGTCGGTGCCGAGGACCAGCGGGGCGCCGGTCTGCAGCTGGGCCCGCGCCGTCCAGTTGCGGTCGGCGACCACGACGGCGTTGCCCGCGAAGACGGTGAGGGCGACCGCGACGCTGACCACCGTGACGACCTTGCGCATCGCCGGTCGTCGCTGCAGCCCGAACGCCGTGAGCGCCGGCCCGATCCGACCGCGCGAGAGGCTGGCGCGCCCTGCGGTCCGGGCGACGGGGACCGCGAGCCTGGAGACGACGAGGCCTCCGGCGAGGGCCACCAGGGTCGGGGTCAGCAGGGCAAGGGGCCCGGTGAGGGTCTTGGTCGCCAGGCCCACCAGGCCGAAGGCGGCCAGGGCCACTGCCAGGATGTCGACGACACCGAAGGTGGCCGCCCTCGTCGGGGCCACCCGTCTCAGCAGCGACGAGATCGCCTGGCGCTGCAGGGGCCGGACGGCCAGGACGATCGCGAGGGCGCAGACGACCGCTGCCGCACCCAGCCCCACCAGCGCGAGGGGCGGCACCTCGAAGGGGACGCCGGGGGCCAGCAGGGTCCGACGCACGACCTCGGACAGACCCACCGCGAGGCCGAAGCCGAGGGGCAGTCCGAGCGCCACCGTCATACCCAGCTCCCCCATGACCAGGCGCCCCGCGCCCTCACGGCTGCGACCCCGCAGGCGCGCGAGGGCCGCCTCGGGACGCCGCTGCTCGACCGCGGCCTGGGCCACCAGGAGCAGGATGGCCGCAGCCAGCAGCGCGAGCTGGGCCATGAGCAGGGGCACGATCACGCGCAGCTGCTTCTGGCCGCCGGTGACCGAGGTGATGACCAGCGGCAGCTCGCTCTCCACGAGCACCCCGCTCTGGGCCGAGCCGTTCGCCCGGCTCCCGAGCACCGACGTCACCTGGTCGAGGTTGTCGACCGAGAGCAGCTCGCGGCGCAGCGGGAAGGTGAGGGACGACTGGACCTGCTCCCACCGCTTGTCGAAGGTCTGCTCCGTCGTCACGAAGTCGTCGATGCCGGGCACCTGCTCGGTGCCGACGGCGATGAGGGTGCCCGACTTCCCGTCGAGCTGGGTGCGCAACCAGTACGCGGGGTCCGGCTTCACCTCGTACGCGCCCACGACGGTCAGCGTCGCCACCGTGTCCGGCGGCCTCGGGTAGACCTGCCCGTTGGCCTTCGGGATGGTGGTCTGGAACTCCTGCCCGATGCGCCAGCCCCACACCGCCTGGTCCTTGGCGCTGACCAGCACCTGACCCTCCCGGGACGGGCAGGTGCCGGAGGTCAGGGTCAGGTGCCGGCAGACGTCGGTGCGCGCCACCAGACGGCCGGGAGACGACTTGAGGCCGGTCCTCGGGGCGATCTCGATGACGTCGAGCATCTGCCCGACCGGGGCGGAGTACAGGGCCCGCACCTCGCCGGGGACCGCCGTCCCGAGGGAGCCCGAGCGACGCAGCGGGTCCGCGGCCGTGCGTCCGCCGCGGACCACGAGCGCCGTGTCCGCGACCGGGGCACCGTCGATCGCCTTGCGGAGCAGCGACTGCTCGAGGGCCCGCTCGTAGAGAGGCGCGAACGTCGCACACGCGGTGACCAGGGTGGCGAGGAGGACGAGCACGAGAGCCTGGGCCCGGCGGTACCTGATCGCGGCCCACATGACCCGGTCTCCTCCTGCGCATGCCGTGGCCCGGCTCCCCCGAGCACCTCCCGGCCGACCCTAGGGCCAAGGCGTCCGTCCGAGGGCTACATTCCGGCAACGATCTACGGCCGCCACGCGCCGGGGCCGCACGTCCTGCGGGCTTGGGGCGTCAGCTGCGGGCGTCGATGGCCGCCTCCAGGCGGTCGAGCTTGGCGGTGAGCTCGCCGGTGCGGCCGTCGCGGATGTCCGCCTTGAGGACGAGGCTCACGCGCGGCCCGTGGGCGGCCACGGCGTCGACCGCTCCCTTCACCACGGCCATGCACTCGTCCCACTCCCCCTCGATGGTCGTGAACATCGAGTCGGTGCGGTGGGGCAGCCCGGAGGCGCGCACCACGGCGACGGCGTCGGCGACGGCGGCACCCACCGAGCCGTCGGGGTCGGAGGTGGACGGGGAGACGGAGAAGGCAACGAGCATGAGCCCACCGTATGCCGCGTCCGGCCAGTGACGCGCTCAGCCCTCGACGTGGCGCTGGTAGGCCAGCAGGGCCTCGACCCGGCGGAAGCCGAGCTCGACGTTGATCCCGACCATCTGGTCGTTCTGCTCGGCGTTGCAGGTCTGCACCCGTTGCGCCGCCGGTGTCACGCGGGCGAGCTCCTGCAGGCCGCGCACCTTCACCGCCATGCCGAGCCGGCGGCCACGGTGCTCGCGACGCACGAGCGTGCCCCACTGCGATACGTCGTGCGGGTCGTCCGCGCTGACCACGAGGTCGTTGTAGGCCACGACCTCGCCCGACGGGGCCAACGCGACGGTGTGCACCATGGTGCGGCCCTGGCGGGTCATGCGGTCGAGGTTCTCCGCGTAGGTTTCGGGGCTGAGCGACTCCTCCTCGAAGTCGACGTCCCCGGTGGGCGCGTCGACGGCCAGCTGGTTGGAGCAGTCGCAGTAGGACGCCACGAGCTCCTCCGGGAGCCGACCGACGTAGGACTCGACCCGGTAGGAACCGTGCCTGGTCGCCGCCGTGGCGGCCAGCTGCTCGAGCCTGGCGGGGTCGACCGGGAGGTCGAGGATCCGTCGGATCTCGGTGTTGGCGTAGGTGAAGCCGTGCCGCTCGGCGAACCTCACGTGGGGGTGGTCGACGCGGGCGCCGTCCGGCACGTGCGTCTCGGCCAGGACGGTCGTGCGCCCCTCCTCGCGAGTCCGGTCGACGACGCGCTCGACGAGTGCGCTGCCGGCTCCACGCCCTCGCAGCCGCGGGTGGACGTCCACCTCGACCCAGCAGAAGCGCGTGTTGTCGAGCAGCGGGAACCACTGCAGCGCAAGGCCGGCCACCTCACCGTCGACGAGAGCCACCCACGGCTCCAGCCGCTCGACGGTGCTCTCGTCGCGCAGGTCGACGGTGAGCTCGCGCAGCGACAGACGCTTGGCCCACGGCCGCTGGAAGTTGCGTGACGCGGTCACCGCGACATGGGCGGCCGCCACCTCGGCGTCGTCGTGCACCGCGAGCGTGCGCACCACGACGTCACCACTGCCCGCGGAGGGAGTGCCTGGCGCGGTGGTGGTGCCCGTGGCTGTGCGGGGCGCGCTGGGTGCGGTCATGACTCGAGTGTCAGCCCGTGCGGTATTGCGCCACAACGGGTTTTCGGGTCAGCGCACCTCTGCGGACTGGTCGGAGCACTGGGGGTGGCCGCAGGGCCGCGTGGCCGTGGTGCTGCCGCCACTCGTCCTCCAGGACGGCCATGAGCACGGAGCCGACCCACCGACCGTCGACGCGGAGTCCTTCACGCCGTACCCTTCCTGGACGAAACCGACTTGTCGTAGGTGCGGCGGGCACGCGGGTTGAAGTCGTGCACCTCCAGCGAGACCCGGCGCAGCCCCAGCGTCTCGAACGGGTGCGCCAGGACGAGCCGGGTCGCCTCGGCGCGGTTCATCGGTTCAGGTGCGCGTGCACCAGCGCCACGGTGGCGGCTCCCTCGCCGCTGGCCGAGGCGACGCGCTTCATCGAGCCGGCGCGCACGTCCCCGGCCGCGAAGATCCCCGGGACGGTGGTCTCGAGGGCAGCGGGCGGGCGGCCCTCGACCCAGTGCTCCATCGGCACCTCGCGCCCGGTGTAGACGAACCCGTGCTCGTCCCGCAGCACGGCGTCGGGCAGCCAGTCGGCGCAGGGGTCGGCGCCGAGCAGGAGGAACAACCCGCCGGCCTCCCCCCGGGCGACCCCCTCGGGGCCGGTGACCTCCAGCCACTCCAGGTGGCCGTCGCCACCGCCCGAGGTGACCTGCGTGGACGTGCGCACCGTGATGCGCGGGGTGGAGGCGATCTCGCGAACGAGGTAGTCGGACATCGTCGAGGCGAGGTCGGGACGGCGCACGAGCAAGGTGACGCTCGCGGCGTACCGGGCCAGGTGGACGGCCGCCTGGCCGGCGGAGTTGCCGCCACCGACGACGAACGCGTCGCGCCCCTCCATCTCGCGCGCGGCGCTCGTCGCGGCGCCGTAGTAGACACCGAGGCCCACCAGCTCCTCGAGCGGCTCGATGCCGAGGCGGCGGTACTGCACCCCGGTCGCGACGAGCACGGCCCGCGCCAGCAGCGGCCCGCCCTCGGTGTGGAGCGTGTGCGGCTCCCCCGCTGTCGTGGCAGGCGTGATCGCCCGCGCGCCGAGGCCGGTGTAGATGCGTGCCCCGAACCGGGTCGCCTGGAACCGCGCCCGCTGCGCGAGGCGCATGCCGGAGATGCCGCGCGGGAAGCCCAGGTAGTTGCGGATCATCGAGCTGGTGCCGGCCTGCCCACCCACGGCGTCCTCCTCGACGACGACCGTGTCGAGCCCCTCGGACGCGCCGTAGACGGCCGCCGCGAGCCCCGTCGGGCCGCTGCCCACGACGACGAGGTCGACGACGTCGTCGGAGTCGACGAGCTGCGGTGAGCCGTAGACGAGCCGGGCGACCTGACGGGCGGTCGCGCCCTCGAGCACGGCGCTGCCCGCCATGGCCGACACCACGACCGGGAAGGCGGGCGCGGCGCCGCCCTGCACCGACGGCAGCCCGCTGATGATGCTGCGGCCCTCCTCGCTGTCGGGCCGGTGGACGCGGTGCGGGATGCCCATGCGGTCCAGGAAGTCGCGGATCCTCGAGACCTCGGCCGAACCCACGTGGTCGACGATCTGCACGCCGGCGACCTCTGGGGTCGAAGCGGTCCAGCCCCAGTCGGACAGGTACTCGGTGACCGCGGTGTGGAACTCCTCGTCGCGGGGTCCCTGCGGGATGAGCAGGTAGGTGTCGATGCGCCCCTGCCCCAGCGCCTCGCGCAGCTTGGGCAACGACAGGCCGTAGTCGCCGCGGGTGGTCAGGCAGATGCGCCGCGCGGTGGGCAGTCGCGCATGCAGCTCGTCCATGAGCTCGAGACCCGCGCCCACCCCCGGCACTGTCCAGCCCACTCCGAGCAGCGCGACCGGCTGCCCCTGCGCCACCGCGTCGTCGACCACCTCGCGCGCGCCGGAAGCGCTGTCGGCACAACGGATCTCGTAGTCGCGGGCATAGCGGCCGAACTCGCTGTCGACCGTGGGGACGTGCTCAGGGGCGACGACCAGGACCAGCGCCGGCCGCACCCGCGGTGATGCGCCCTGGGTCCCGGCGGCCGGCGCGGTGCTCATCCGACCTTGGAGTCCGCGCTGATCTGCCAGGAGTCGCCGCTCTTCTCGACCGTGAGGCGGTGGACCTCCTTGATGTCCTTGCCGTCGGCGGGCTTGAAGGTGAGCTCGGTGATGACCGTGCCCACCGAGGCGTCTGCCTGCGTCTGCCCCACCTTCACCGACTTGATGGTCGACCAGAAGCTCTCGTAGCCGTCACGGCCGCCCGCCGACTGCTGCATCGCCGGGGTCAGCTCGGCCCAGGTGGCGTCACGCTTGTCTGCCTTCGTCACGTCGGCGTAGTAGGTCTTGATGAACTTCTCCAGCCCCGCATTGTCGGGAGGAGCGGACTTCGTCGTCGATGTCGTGGTGGTCGAGGTGGTGCTGGACGACGACGAGGTGGTCGACGAGCTGGACGACGACGAGCTGGGGCTGGAACTGGTCTTGGTGACGGCGGGAGCCGTGGTGGTCACCGGCGGGGTCTGCGCGTCGTTGCCCCCGGTGTTCCCGCCGGGGTTGCCGAACAGGACGTACGCGAGCGCAGCCACCCCGAGCACCGCGAGCCCGACGAGGATCGGCACGAGGGGTGAGCGGCGTCGGCGGTCGTCGTCGCGACCGCCCTGACCGGGCCTCGGGCCGGCCGGGGGCACGACCGGCGGCACGGGTGCCGTCTCCATGCGCTGGGTCGTCTCGACCGGCTCGGGGATGACCTCGGTGGCCGCGGCCCCCATCGCACCGGCGCCGAGGACGACGCCCGCGGGCAGCGGCATGGTGGCGTCGCCCCGGGCGATGCGGCCGAGCCTCTCGGACGTCGTCTCCATGTCCCAACGGCGGGTCGGGTCGGGGTCCATCATCGCGGCGATCGCGCCGCCCAGCGGGCCGGCCTTCTCCATGGGGCGGGCCTGCCCCGAGGCGATGGCCTGCAAGGTGGCGAGCGGGTTGGCCTGGCTCTCGTAGGGCGGGTGGCCCTCGACCGCGTAGTAGAGGGTGGCGCCGAGCGCCCAGACGTCGGAGGCCGAGGTCGGGTCGCCGCCGCGGGCGAGCTCGGGCGACAGGTAGCCCGGGGTGCCGGTCATGAACCCTGTCTGCGTGAGCTGGTCGTCGGTGGTGGCGCGGGCGATGCCGAAGTCGCTGATCTTCGGCGTGCCGGTGGTGTCCATGAGGATGTTGCCGGGCTTGATGTCGCGGTGGACGATGCCGCGGTCGTGGGCGCGGGCCAGGGCACGGGCGATGGCGCTGCCGATGGCGGCCACGCGGGTCGGCGGCAGCGCCCCGATGTCACGGATCGTCTCCGCCAGGCTCTGCCCCTCGACGTACTCCATGACCAGCCAGTGGGCGTCGTCCTCGTCGACGATGTCGTAGACGCCGACGGTGTTCGCGTCGTTGAGCGACGCCGCGATCCGCGCCTCGCGCATCGCCCGGGCCACGGTCGCCGGGTCCCCCGGCATGGCGCCCACGCGCTTGACTGCGACCTCGCGCCCGAGGACGGTGTCCCGGCACAGCCAGACGGTGCCCATCCCACCACTGCCGATGGAACGCACCACCTCGTAACGTCCGGCGATGACCTGGGGCTGCACGGCGATCCTTTCCTTCGGGTCGCGCCTCACCCTATGACGTGCAGGCGGGGGTTGACACTCCAGCACGGCCCCGTGCCACGCTTCGAAGGTGCGGTCGAGCCTGTACGAGTTCGCCGGCGGGGAGCCCGCCTTCCTCGCCCTGGCCCGTGCTCACCACGTTCGCTGCCTGGCCGACCCGCTGCTGAGCCACCCCTTCTCCCACCCCGGCCAGCACCCCGAGCACATCGACCGCCTCGGGCTCTACTGGGCCGAGGTGCTCGGCGGCCCGCCGCGCTACTCCGTGGGCTGCGGCGGCGACCAGTCGTCGATGCTGCGGCTGCACGCCGGCCACGGCGAGGGCATGGTCGAGCTCGGCCAGATCTTCGTCGAGTGCTTCGTCGCTGCCCTCGACGACGCAGACCTGCCGGACGACCCGGAGTTCCGCGCGGCGATGCGCGCCTACATGGAGTGGTCGGTGGCCGACATGGACACCCTCAACCCGGAGGGCTCCACGGTGCCCGAGGGGCTGGGTATGCCGCGCTGGGACTGGGACGGCCTCGTCCGCGCCTGAACGGAGCCATACCGGCGCACCCTCCCCGCCCTCCCCCGAGTCCCCCGCCCTCCCGCGAGTGTTTGAGCGGTTGACCCGGTCAGGACCGGGTCAACCGCTCAAAGACCAGCGTTCGGCGGCAAGAGTGGGGGGTCAGCCGAGGGCGGCGACGACCTGGTCGGCGGCGGCATACGGGTCCGTGGAGCCGTCCACGACCTGCGCGGCCAGCTCGTCCACACCGTTGCCGTGCCTCAGGTCGCCCATCTTCGCGCGCAGCTGCTGCAGGGCGATCGACTCGATCTCGTCGCCGGCCCGGCGGACCCGGCGCTCGCGCAAGGTGCCGGTCTCCTCCATCCAGGCGACGTGCTTGTCCAGCGCCTCCATGACCTCGTCGATGCCCTGCCCCTGCTGGGCGACGGTCTTGACGACGGGCGGTCGCCACAGGTGAGGCTCGGTGCGGTCGCCGAGGGAGATCATGTGGCGGATGTCGCGGACCGTGGCGTCGGCGCCCTCGCGGTCAGCCTTGTTGACGACGAAGACGTCGCCGATCTCGAGGATGCCCGCCTTGGCCGCCTGGATGCCGTCACCCATGCCGGGCGCGAGCAGGACGATGGTCGTGTCGGCAAGACCCGCGACCTCGACCTCGGACTGCCCGACACCGACGGTCTCGATGAGGACCACGTCGCAGCCGGCGGCGTCGAGGACGCGCAGCGCCTGAGGCGTGGTCCACGAGAGGCCGCCGAGGTGTCCACGGCTGGCCATGGAGCGGATGTAGACCTCGGGGTCGAGCGCGTGGTCCTGCATCCGGACGCGGTCGCCGAGAAGGGCGCCTCCGGAGAACGGCGACGACGGGTCCACCGCGAGGACCCCGACCCGCTGCCCTCGAGCGCGGAACGCTGCGACGAGGGCGTTGGTCGAGGTGGACTTGCCCACGCCGGGGCTGCCGGTGATGCCGATGATGTGCGCGGTGCCGCTGTGCGGGGCCAACGCCGCCATGACCTCGCGGAGAGCGGGGTGGGCGTCCTCGACGAGGCTGATCAGGCGGGCGACGGCGCGAGGCGAGCCTGCCCTGGCCGACTCGACCAGGGCAGGGACGTCGACGGTGCGGGGAGCCAAGGTCAGGCGGTCTTCGGCACGCGCACGATGAGCGCGTCACCCTGGCCGCCACCGCCACAGAGCGCGGCCGCGCCGACGCCGCCTCCGCGCCGCTTCAGCTCGAGCGCGAGGTGCAGGGCGATGCGGGCACCGGACATGCCGATCGGGTGGCCGAGCGCGATGGCGCCCCCGTTGACGTTGACCTTGTCGACGTCGATGCCGAGCTCCTTGGCGGAGGCCAGGCCGACGGCGGCGAACGCCTCGTTGATCTCCACGAGGTCGAGGTCGGCAGCCGAGATGCCCTCGCGCTCGCAGGCCTTCGCGATGGCGCGGGCCGGCTGCTGCTGGAGCGTCGAGTCGGGGCCGGCGACCATGCCGTGTGCGCCGATCTCGGCGAGCCAGGTGAGGCCGAGCTCCTGGGCCTTCGCCTTGCTCATGACGACGACCGCGGCGGCGCCGTCGCTGATCTGGCTGGCGGAACCGGCGGTGATGGTGCCGTCCTTGGAGAACGCCGGGCGCAGCTTGGCGAGCGAGTCGGTGGTGGTGTCGGCGCGGATGCCCTCGTCGGTCTTGAACTCGATCGGGTCGCCCTTGCGCTGCGGGATGGAGACCGGCACGACCTCGTCGTCGAAGAGGCCGTCCTTCCAGGCACGGGCGGCCAGCTGGTGGCTGCGTGCGGAGAACTCGTCCTGCTGCTCGCGCGTGAACTGCTGGTCACCGGTGTTGGCCTGCTCGGTCAGCAGCCCCATCGCCTGGTCGGTGAAGGCGTCCCACAGGCCGTCGAAGGCCATGTGGTCGCGCATCGTCACGTCGCCGTACTTGTAGCCCTCACGGGACTTCTCGAGCAGGTGCGGCGCGTTGGTCATCGACTCCTGCCCACCGGCGACGACGACGTCGACCTCACCCGCGCGGATCAGCTGGTCGGCCATGGCGATGGCGTTGATGCCGGAGAGGCAGACCTTGTTGATCGTCAGCGCCGGGACGTTCATCGGGATGCCGGCCTTCGCGGCTGCCTGGCGGGCGGGGATCTGGCCCGCACCGGCCTGCAGCACCTGGCCCATGATCACGTAGTCGACCTGCTCGGCGGAGACGCCGGACTTGTCGAGCGCGCCCTTGATGGCGACGGCGCCGAGGTCTGCGCCGGAGAAGCCCTTGAGCGACCCCAGGAGGCGGCCCATGGGGGTACGCGCGCCCGCGACGATGACGGAAACAGGACGGTCGGACATGGTTCAAGCCTCCAGCGCCATTGGTGTGGTTCGACCGCCACTCTAGTCCGGCTCGCCGCGTGCGAGACGGCCTGGTCGGGTGGCCCTGCCCACACCCGGGAGTGCCGCCGTATGGGTGCGCCCCATGGGTGCTCGCTCCGTGCCCCTCAAGGGAGCTCCGTGCCGTCAAGGGACTGGCTGCAGGTCCGAGCGCGCCCGGGACTCCACGGTGATCGTCACCGATCCACCCAGCTGATCCAGGAGTGGGCCGACCCAGGGCAGCTCGGCCTCGCCCTGAAGCCGGACGACGGCGGTCTCCCCGTCGGGGCTGCCGCTCCCCGCGGCGACCTCCCAGCCCAGCATGCCGACCGGCAGGGGACGGTCCTGCAGGTAGGCCGTCGCGGTCCGCACGACCGTGTCGTCGCTGACGGCCACGGACGTCCCGAGCCCGTTGCGGTAGGCGGCCACATCGAGGGAGTCGGCGGCGTCGAGCGCCGCACCGTCGGCGGCGTCCAGCAGCCGCATCCGGGACAGCTGGGCCGACGTCACCGCCATGGTCCCGACGATGAGCAGCATCGCCACCACGGCGAACCCGAGGATGAGGATGCTCACCTGCCCTGTCTCGTCCCCCGCCCGGCGACGCTCCACGCCGCGTGCCGCCCCACGCCCCACGCCGCGCGCCACGCCGCGCCGGACCCGGACTGCACCCACGGCCCTCGGCGCCCGGCTCGTGACGCGCCAGGCGCTGGGCTGGAGGGCGCCGGCCGGCTGCGCCCTACGCCCCATGGTCACGGCGCCTCCTTGAACCGGTCGACGACGCCGACGTGGGTCGCGGAGACGGGCACCTCCAGAGGCACGACGTCGCGCGCGAAGACCGGTACGAAAGGCAGCGGCACCCGCACCGTCGTCTGCACCTCGACGCGTCCTTCGGGCCGCAGGCACGGGTCGCCGTCGCACCCCAGGCTCATGGTGCCGTCGGCGGGTAGGAAGCCCTGGTCCTCCAAGGCGAGCTGCGCGGCGGCACGGGCGCGGGGCTCGGCGGAGTCCTCGGACGTCGCCGTGACGAAGCCCCGCGCTCCTTCGCGGGCCGCGGTCGACGCGGCATACGCCCCGGCCTGGAGGCGGGCCAAGGTCATCACGAGGTAGATCAACGGCACGAGCAGCAGCACCCCGAGGAAGACGAACTCGACGAGGGCGCTGCCGCCCTCACCACGACGAGCTGCGCGCGCCAGGGTCCGCCGCAGGCACAGGATCACTGGTCCTCCAGGAACGCGTGGCCCACGACGTCGAGGGCACGGTCGGGGCCGAGCGGACCGAGCACGGGAAGGGGCGCGGTCACGCGTACGGCAACCACCCGCACCCCATCGACGACGACCACGTCGGCGGTCACGTCCTGCGCGAAGCGCGGGGACATGGACTGTCCGATGAGCTGTCTGGTCCGAGCGACACCGTCGGCCGGGTCTGCACCCGCACGCGCTCCCACGCGGGCGCCCTCGGAGGCACAGGAGATCAGCGTGTTGCGGATGTGGAGGGCGAGCCCCACCTGGAACACCGCGACGAACAACACGGCGACCAGCCCCGACACCATGGCGAAGTCGGCCACGGCAGCGCCGGACTCCCGGCCCGGGTGGCTGCAGCGCTCCGGCGCCCGCCCCATCGGTCAGGGACCGGTGACGCTGGTCATCGCTCGGGAGAACAGAGACCGCAGCTGTTCGTCCGCGACGGTCCACAGCACGGCGACGAGCCCGGCGGTCATGAGCGTGATCATCACCCAGCCGGGGACGTCACCCCGTTCGCTGCGCCGGACGGAGGCCTCGAGCGCGAGCTGGGCGCGGGTGAGCGCGAGGGTCAGGACTGTCATCAGTCTTCCTTTCGTGGAGGCTTGGGGCGCATGGCATGGGGCTCGAGGGTGCTCAGAGGGAGAACCGCAGGAACGAGAACCCCGGGTAGACGGCGAAGAGCACGGTGACCGGCAGCACCAGGAAGACGACGGGGACCATCATCGCGATCTCCTTCTTGCCTCCCGCCTCCATCACGGCCCGGCGCCCGGTCTCGCGGACGTCCTGGGCCTGGGCACGGAGGACGTCGGCGAGCGGGGTGCCGCGTTCGACCGCGATGACCATGCCGTCGACGAACCGGGCCAGGCTCACCAGACCGGTCCGATCGGCGAGGCCCTGCAGCGCGGTGGGCAGGTTGGCCCCGGCGCGGGCATCCGCCAGGCAGCGCCCGAGCTCGGCGGACAGCTCCCCGTGGGAGAGCCGGCACACGCGTTCCAGTGCCCCGACGGCACCCTCCCCGGCGCCCACGGCGAGCGCGAGCAACTCTGCGATGGTGGGGAACTCGACGAGCATCCGCTCCTCGCGGCGGTTGGCCTCGCGGCTCAGCCACTGGTCGCGGGCCACCACGCCGACTCCCGCGCCGACGAACGTGACCACGGCGGCAGGCACGACCGAGCCGTGGTCGCCGAGCCACAACAACCCGCCGACGAACAGGCCGACCACGAGGCCGACCGCGCCCCACAGGACCTGCTCGGCCCGGAACCGTTCGACGTCGGGCGCGTGGCCGGCTCGTTGGAGCCGTCGGCGCACCGATGCCGAGCCTCCGAGGACACGCTCGACCCGACGCCCGAGGTCGGCAACCACGGGGCGCACGTGCACCCCCAGGGCGCTGGTGCCGCCGACCGGGCGGGTGGACAGCAGTCGCGAGGGGCGTGGCGCGTCGCGCAGGTAGAACAGCACCCGCTGGTCGAGCGTCGCACGGCGGTTGCGCGGGGCGCCGGCCCAGACGAGCACGAGCCCGAGACCCAGTCCCAGCCCTGCCGCGGCCCCGGACCACGAGACGGGCAGGCCTCCCAGCCACGCAGTCATCGCAGCACCCGCTCGTCCTCGGGCAGGCGGCCGATGTGGATCATGAGCCGGTACGCCACCACCGACACCGCACCCCCGGCGAGCAGGACGCCTGCGCCCGTGGCACTGCTGTAGGCGCCCACCGACTCCGGTCTGGTGCACAGCATGCCGAGGACGATCCAGGGCGCGGAGACCGCCAGGCGGGCGGCGTTGACCGTCCAGCCCTGCCTGGTCTCGAGCTCGGCGCGCGTCCGGCTGTCCTCGCGCAGGAACGTGGACAAGGTCCGCAACAGGCGGCCGAGGTCGCTGCCCCCCACCTCGCGGGCGATGCGCAGCGACTCCACGAGGCGGTCACCTACCGGGTCGCTCAGCCGTTCCTTGAGCGCGTCGAGGCTCTCGTGGAACCTCCCCGTCGCGCGGTAGTCCTCGGCGAACGCCTCGAAGGCCGGACGCAGCTCCTCAGGCCCACGCCGGCCCAGCTGCACCAGCGCCTCCGGAAGGGCCAGGCCGGCGCGGACCGCGGACGCGATGTTGTCGACCGCGTCGGGCCACAGCTCACGAAGGCTGGCTCGCCGCCGCCGGGCGCGCATCCGCACGAGGGCAACCGGCGCGTACCCGGCCATCGCAGCGAAGCACAGGGCCACCGGCGCAACCCCGGTCATGGCGAACACGGTCACCAGGACGAGGGAGAACGCCACGACGCACCCCGTCATGAGCGCCCGAGGGCCCATCGTCGCGTACCCGGCCTGGACGAGCTGGTCCGCGAGGCGGTCGCCGACCGAGGGTCGCCGGGACTCGGGCCGCGAGGGGGCAGGGACCCAGGCCGACCACCAGATGCAGAACACGCCGCACCCGAGCAGCAACCCGAGCAGGCTGCCGGTCGCGTGCAGCTCGGCGAGGGGGTTCACGGCGCTCACTCCTGCGCCAGCAGGGCGGCCACGTCGTACCCCGCTCGGCGGAAGCGCTCCGGGTGCGGGGGAAAGCCGTCGGCGCGACGCAGCACCCCATCGCGCTGCACGAACAGGTCCGCGGTCTCGACGACGTCACCCTCCACGCGCCCGGGCACCGCGACGACCTCACGGACCCGGCGCACCCCGTCGTGCTCGAGAGCGGCGTGGACGACGATGTCGATGGAGCAGGCCACCGTCGGGACGACGAAGCGGCTGCCGACGTTCTCGCCGGCCAGCAACGGCAGGGTGCACATCTTCGTGATCGCCTCGCGCGCACTGTTGGCGTGGATCGTGCACATGCCCGGAAGCCCGCTGTTGAGGGCGATCAGCAGGTCGAGGCTCTCGGCCTGGCGCACCTCGCCGACGATGATGCGCGACGGCCGCATGCGTAGCGCTTCCTTGACCAGTCGTCGCAGCGGGATCTCGCCGGTGCCCTCGAGGCTCGGCTGGCGGCACTGCATCGAGGCGACGTCGCGCAGCGGGATCTTCAGCACCAACCTCTTTTTAGTACTGTAGTCGCTATGGCCAAGCGCACCGCCGCGATCTACGTCCGCATCTCCTCCGACCCCGAGGGGACGCGTCTGGGAGTGAGCCGGCAGCTGAAGGGCTGTGAGGGGAAGGCTGCGGCGATGGGTTGGGCCGTTGGCGAGGTGTTCGAGGACAACGACGTGTCCGCGAGCAGCGCCAAGCCCCGGCCGGCGTACCAGCGGATGCTGGCGGCCCTGGAGGCGGGCGAGGTGGACGCGGTCGTGGTGTGGGACCTGGATCGGCTCACCCGCCGCCCGATCGAGATCGAGCACTTCATCGACCTAGCCGACCGCAAGCAGGTTGCCTTGGCGTCGGTGGGCGGGGACGTGGACCTGGCCACGGACAACGGGCGCATGTTCGCCCGGATCAAGGGCGCGGTCGCCCGGGCAGAGGTGGAGCGCAAGTCGGCCCGGCAGCGCGCGGCCAGCGACCAGCGCGCCGAGAGCGGTGCCCCGCACCTTGGCCGCCGCCCCTACGGGTTCGAGCTCGATGGGATGACCGTCCGCGAGGACGAGGCCACGCAGGTCCGGCGGGCCGCCGAGGCCGTGCTGGGCGGCGCGAGTGTCCGCGGCATCACCGCCGACTTGAACGCCCGCGGCGCCACGACAACGACAGGTGGGCCCTGGCGCCCAACGGAGGTGCGGCGGATGCTGGCCAACCCCCGGTACGCGGGCCTTCGAGTCCACCGCGGTGACGTCGTCGGTGACGCGGCCTGGCCGGCGATCCTGGACTCCGACACGTGGGTCGGCGTCGGCGCCGTCCTGTCAGACCCGTCCCGGCACCGGCGCGGACGTCCACGCCGGCACCTGCTCTCCGGAGTCGCCCGGTGCGGGGTCTGCGGCGGCCGGATCTTCGGCACCACCGAACCACGTGGGCCCGTATACCTGTGCGAGACCCGCCGACACGTCGTCCGTCGCGGGGAGCCGGTCGACCAGCTCGTCGTAGCGACCGTGGTGGGCCGACTGTCCATGCCCGACGCCGCGGACGCCTTCGCCCGGCGCGATGTCCGGGACGAGACCGCCCACCTGGTCGACAAGGAACGCGCCCTTCGACAGCGACTCGACGGCCTCGCCGAGGCCTACGCCGCCGGCGACGTCGACCGCATGCAGCTCGCCGCCGGCTCACGCCGCCTCAACACCCAGCTCGCCGAGGTCACCGAGGGCCTAGCCAGGGCGGCCCGCTCCCCCGCCCTTGGCCGCCTGGTCACCGCCGACGACATCCGCGCCGCCTGGGAGGCACTTCACGTGGACAACCAACGCGAGGTGCTGCGAGTGCTGATGGACGTCACCATCGGACCCAGTGGGCGCGGCCGACGGACCTTCGACCCCTCCACCATCGACATCGCATGGACGGGCGCAAGTGGGTCGCCGTGAACCGACCTTCCAGACCTTGCCGAGCTGATGATGCCGTTACACCGATCCTTGCAGCAAACACTTAGGATTCTCGACCCCCCACCGAGGGGTACCCTCCTTGCCACACCTTCACAACGCACTTCCTACGGGCTCCTCGGCGCGGCGTGAACGACAGGTGTAGCGTCCTGAGACTCACAGGAGTTTTCGGCATGCCAGAACGCGATCAGGAGCTACGGCCCACGTACCTCGGGGACGACAGGAAACCGGTGACGCCGCACTTTGGTCAGCCCGCAGCGGACCTCGCGGCAGCGATCCGCAACCGGCGCGTCGTCCACGCGCGATGCCGCCCTTGCCGCAAGTCCATGGGCTACCTACTCGTCGACGCAAATCACATCTCCACCCTCGACGCCGTGCTCGCCCACAGTTGGTGGGAGGAACCGGCCCAGCCAAGTAACGCCTGCCAGTGCGACCGTCGGGATCAGCTGCCGCCAACAACCTCCCTGAGGCGCAGGATCCGCACAGCCTATGAACGGTACGAGCGTGAGCTGGCCGGCCCGGAGCCCAAGCTACCCAGGGCTGCAAGGTTCGCCTCGAGCCAGGAGCTGGCTGCCCATGACCGGGCGATGCAGGCATACGAGGCCCGACTTCGACAGTGGCGTGTACCGATCGACGCCCCGAATGGGATCAGCGCGTGGCTTGCAAGGGCGCTCGACGAGGAAGGTCACTCTGCGGCGTTGCAGATCATCCTCTGAGTCGCTAGCGTCGCCCCAGCTCGAAGCAGCGTTGCCCTCCCAGCTCGACAACCAAGCAGGAAACGTTGGAAAGGCAACGCAACATGGAGTTCATTGAACGATCAACTTGACACAAGGCGTCCCATCGGCGCTTAGGCACGCCGCTGCGAGCGGCCGTGGGAAGGTGACCGGTTGGGGTAGGTGCCATACCGGTGAGACCCCATTGATCTCTACCTAGGGGCTAGGTAGAGTACGACCGTGGGCACCGGTCACCAGCCACGGATGACGATCCCGACCCAGCTCGTGCTGCAGGTCTTCCTCGACGACGCCAGTCGCGATCGGTACGGCAGCGACATCGGCGCGGAGGCCGGACTCCCCAGCGGCACGGTCCACCCAATCCTCGCCAGGCTCGAGGGCTTCGGCTGGCTGGAGTCGCGATGGGAGGACATCGACCCACGCGTCGAAGGCCGCCCCGCGCGGCGGTACTACCGCCTGACGGGTGCCGGTGCCCAGTCCGCGCAGTCGGCCGTGGCCCGGGCATACCGACCTCGGCGCGGCTTCTCCCTCCCTCACCCGGCGAGCGGGGAGGCATGAGATGCGCACGCTGGCACCATCGCTCGTGGGGCAGGTCGGCCGGGGCCGGCCGTGGCCCAAGCGCGTGGTGCGGCTCGCGACCCATACCCTTCCCCGCGGCCCGGTCAGGGACCGCTACCGCGCCGAGCTCCTCGCGGAGCTCGATCCGCTGACCTGGCGAGCCCAGGCGAAGTTCGCCACTGGCGTCCTGGCCAGCTCTCTCGCACTGCGCAGGGCGGTGTCGTCACATCCGAGCCCGACACCCATGGAGGTCGCCATGACCACCCCCCGAAAGCCTTTCCTCTGCCGCACCAACCTCCACCACGTCTGGGAGTCGGCGCACACCCCGGACGGCCAGCGTTTCGTCCGGTGCGCCCACTGCCTCAAGGAACGCGGCGACGGCCGGACCGGCATGTCCGGAGCCGGGATCAGCATGGGCGGCATGACCTGAACCCCGTCACGCGAGCCGGGCTCCCTGACACTGCGCGGCGCAGTGCCGACCACACCTCCACGCCAGGCGGGAAGCTGATCTTCCATGTGTTCGGGGCGCTTGCGGAGTTCGAGCGCGACCTGATCCGTGAGCGAACGCTGGCTGGACTCGCCGCTGCCCGCGCCCGTGGACGGACCGGTGGGCGACCGACCGTGTGGACTCCGGAGAAGCTGACGGTGGCGCGGCAGATGTACGACAGTCATGAGCATGACGTCGCTGCCATTGCGCGGGTCGTGGGAGTCAGCCGAGCTTCGGTGTACCAGGTACTCACACAGACCGACATGGATGAACCCTCGTCATGAGGTCCCGGGCTCGGTTACGACGTCGGAGGTGGCCGGTGGATCCCATCGCTTGTGCGGCTGCAGCAGCCCCCATCCCGACCCACCATGGGACGACGTCGCATAAGCCTTGGAGAGATCCGGCTGCATAGGGTGTGTCCACCTTTGCGCAGGGGAGTCACGGCCCTTTTGCACACGCATGCAGATCTCTCGTCCTCGAGAGGCGGAATGTGGGTTCTTGTGTCACGCCCGTCATATACAAGGCGCCTTCACAGCCCGGACACTGGGGGGACGCCCCATTGAGAGTTCCCGTAGTCAATGTTTGGAGGAGACATGAAGACGACTCAACTGGAGGACCGCCTCTCCCAGGTCGACCTGTTCCATGACATGTCCGACAAGGCACTTCGCAGGCTGGTTGGCTCTGGCCGCGAGGTGCGTCACGAGCAGGACCATCGGGTCATTGGCGAGGGCAGTGACCTCTCACTGGCCTTCCACGTGATTTTGGAGGGTCACGCCGTCGTGACGAGTGTCGGGATGGAGCGCCGGATCATGGGGCCCGGGGACCACTTCGGCGAGATCAGCCTCATCGACGGGCAGCCACGATCCGCTACCGTCGTCGCGCAGGGTCCTTTGCGAACTTTCGCCATCCCTCGCGAGGCCTTCCAGTTGCTGCTTGACGACCACCCTGAGATCGCGCGGAACCTACTTCAAGTGTTGTGCCGACGGTTGCGCCAGATCGAGGCATCCACGGCCAAGAAGTAAGGGGCGTGCCTTTGTCGTGCTCGGCATGGACATCTTGAGGGTGGTGTCGTTGTCTTGATCGTGGCGGCCTGCTCGGTGTTTGAGGCCCAAGCGACGAGCAGGACAGGCACCGATCGGGTCTGCTGCAACTTCAGTTGACGTCATGACCTGCCCTACTGCTTGGTTTCCACTCGCGGTGGTGAGTCTCAGGCTGGGATGGTGTTCTTCTCGGAGAGTAGCTCGTACCCGATCGGGGTGCGGTAGCCGAGCGAGGAGTGGCGTCGCTGGCGGTTGTGGAAGATCTCGATGTAGTCGAAGATCGCGTTCGCGAGCTCGAGGCGGGTCTTCCACTTCCTGCGGTTGAGCAGCTCGATCTGCATGGATGACCAGAACGATTCCATCATGGCGTTGTCTAGGCCGTCGCCGACGCTTCCGAAGGAAGGCATGAGGCCGGCGGAGCGGATCTTGTCGCCGAAGGCCCATGACGTGAACTGGACTCCGTGATCCGCGTGGACGATCCCGCCGGGTCCGGGACGACGGTTGCGGATGGCCAGGTCGAGCGCGTTGACGACCAACGTGGAGTCCTGGCGCGAGTCAATGGACCAGCCGATGATCCGCCTGCTGAAGGCGTCCATCACCGCAGCGCAGAACACTTTCCCTTCTCTGGTCGGGTGTTCCGTGATGTCGGTAACCCACAGCTCGTTGGGGTGCAGACGGTGGAACTTGCGGTTCACCAGGTCGTCAGCGGTGACGATGCCGCGCAGTCGTCTGACTCTCGCGGGCCCTGGCAGCCCGTAGATTCCGGCTTGGGTCATCAGCACAGAGATCAGCCGCGAACTGCAATTGATGCCCATTGCCATGGTCAGCTCGGCGTGGATACGCCTGTATCCGTAGGTGCCGCGTGACGTCACGTGGATCTCGCGGATCAGCCCGGTCAGCCACTGTCGACGCAGCCGCTGGCCGAAGTCGGGCGACGCTTGTATCGGTAGTAGCCCTGTCGGGACACTCCCAGGGATCGGCAGCAGTTGTCGACAGGGATCCCGGCGTCGGCCAGTCGGTCGATCACCGGGTGAATCCTTTTGGGTGGGGCTTGTCCTCGCCCAAGAACTTCGCGGCTTGGCGGACGATCACCAACTCGGTTTCCAGTTCGCGGATCCGCTTTCGCGCGGCGCGGAGCTCGGCGGACTCCGTGGTCGTCTTGCCGGGAATCTCGCCCCGGTCTGTTCGGTCCTGCTTGAGCCACTCATGCAGACAGCCGGCGCTGATGCCCAGTTCATAGGCGGTCTGCTTGACCTGCTTGCCCGAATGGACCAGCGCGATCGCACGGGCACGGAACTCAGGAGGGTAAGGACGAGGCACTGTCGGAGCCTTTCAGTCAGGCCCTCGACTCACCACCAGATCTGGAAACCAAGCCGTAGGTCAGGTCAAGATGTCAACCGAACCTGCAGCAGACCCACTCGACGGTGCGTAGTTCTGACAAGCCGATAAGCGGATGTTAAAAGCCGCCACCATCTCCAAAGTTGTAGGGCCTTCCGTCGTCCAGCGGGCGCTCACGTATTTCTACTTCGGTTCCGCTAGTCCCGTGGCCGCGATCCCACAACCAAGCCCCCACCACAAGCAGAACCACAAAGGTGCCCGCAATGATCCAGAGCCACATAGCTATGGTCCTTCCGTCCGCTAATGCTCTTGGTTCGTTAGCCAATCCCGGGACGTCCGGGGTCCTGTCGGTCGATCCCGTCCGGCGCGTGCCCGGCCGTCTTGTCCGGAATCAGCGTGTGCCGCCGGTCCCACAGCCAGACGCCTACGAGCAGCAGCAGGAGCAGTGCCCCGGCGAAGATCCAAAACATGGCGGCCTCACTTCCGGGTGATGTGGGTTACTGGCGCTTCACCCGACGCCGGGACGGTCTGAGTCAGGACGGCGGTCAGCTATCTCTATCCTTGTTCCGCTCGTGCCGTGGCCCCGATCCCACAACCAAGCGCCAATCACAAGCAGGACCACAAATGTGCCTGCGATGATCACGAACCACATAGCGATGGTCCTTCCGGCCGCTCGTGCGACCACCCTCCCCGCATCGTCCCACCTGGACGCCGCCATGCCAATGGTCATCATGACGTTGCGACGCAGACCTGGCCAGCTAAGCGGGTAGGTGGCCCACGGCGGCGGCGAGGGCGTCGGCGACCGCGTCGGCCTTGTGGTTGCCACTGGGCAGGGACACCAGGAGCAGATATAGGGTGAATCGTTCGATCATTGTGGCGACCAGGCTCAGTGCTGCTCGTGCTGCTTCTCGTTGGCACCTGGTGGTGGGACCGGCGGCACACGCTGAATGAGGACAAGACGACGGGCCACACCCCGGACGGGATCGGCAAGCGCGACCTCGGAGGTCCCGGCATCGGGTGACGCGCCGGAAAGGAACTTGTGTCCTTCACTGCATGCCGGCGCGGCGTCCGCATCAGCGCGACTGGGACAGGTCGCGGCTTCAACCTTGCCTAGTCAGCCGCCACCAACGCCTCCGCCGCCACCGCCGTTGGCCCACATGTTGCCACTGACGTTGGGTGGCTTCTCGTAGTCACCCGCATGGTCGTCGTACCACGAGTCGTGATCCTTGCCAGCGATGAGGGCCTGCAGGCGAGAAACTTTCATCCGCGTCCAGCGAAAGGCCGTCGTGACGATGCGCATGGGCCTCATCTCCTTATCGCAGTGTCCACCCCCCTCAGGTCCAAGGCAAGACCGAGGACGAGCACAAACCGGGCGCGAGCAAGCGCTCTGGAAGCGTCAGCTTCCGCCCGGACCGCCTCCCCCGAGGGCCGGACCCACAACACCGTCATCGGGAAGGCGGCCGCGCCGCTGAGCGTTCCATCGACCACTCTCGCGGTCGAAGCCGCCCTCGGCCCACGTTGAGTCGTCTTCCGGTTCAGGATCGCAACCGTCCCAATCCGTGTACCTCATTCGGGCTGTCGGGCTCCCCGGGCCAGACGCCGGACTCGACGATGGCCTTGACCTTGGCTGCCCGCTCGTCGAGCTCCTTCTGAATTTGGGGTCGGCGGTCTTCGTGCGGCCAGCCACGATGCGCAGCCCGATGCTGACGGCGTATTGGCAGCCCTGGTCGGTGGCGGTGATGGTGGTGGCCTCGAGGATCGGCACGGCGGTGCTCAGCACCTTCTCCACCAGCCGATGAGGGGCCTGCCATTCCACGATCTCCCACAGGGTTACCGCCAGTGCCTCGGTGGCGGTCCGGCTTATCGAGCAGTACTGGTGTCCCACATCGGCATCCGGCGTGTTGGGGACTGGGAAGGTCTTCAGGTGTCGGTGGTCCAGAAGGACTCCGACGCCCGGTGCCTTGAGGAAGTCCCAAACCACCTGTGGCTGCGCCGCAATGTCGATCGAGGTGTGTGCGGTGAAAGGCTCGCGACCGTCGCGGTAGGTCTGCTGGCGGCGGTCCCACCGCTGCCCGAGGCGGTCCATGAAGTCCGGTGTCGTCACTCGTGTGAGTGTGCCGAATACGGCTTGGGTGGCCGGGGGGTTTGCTCAAACTTTGCCCTTGAACGACCTCACGGCGCGGCCGCAAGCGCGCAACGGACCGGGTGGTCATCGACTGTCTGGTGAGTAGCGCGCCGAGGCCGCTCACGGCAGGTGCAGATAACCACACAGGTTGGCTGCTGTTCCGTCGCGCCACCTGAGGCGCTGATGCGAGGTGTGGGAGCTGCCCTAGGCTCGCGCCCATGCGCAGGGCTAACGGCAAGGGCAAAGAGACCGTCGACCACGTGACTGCAGAGGATCTGGAGCGCATCCAGGCGCTCCTCAGGCAAGTGGGAGGACCGAGTGTCTCTTGGGGTGCTCAATCGCTCCTTGATGTTTGGGTTGCCGAGTCGCACATGGAGGCGCAACGTCGAGCATCTCGCCAGCTACTCGTAGCGACTTGGGCTCTGGTGGTCGCCACGGTCGGCCTTGTCGTGGCCACGGTCGGCTTGGTGGTTGCAGGAGGATAAGTCAAGGGACGGGCGCAGCGGAAGCTGTCGCGAAAGGCAAGGCCCGGATGCAATTCGTTGAACGATCAAGTTGACACAAGAAGTCTTATCGGCGCTTCGGCGGCACCGAGCAGGACGCCAGCGCCGAGGTCACTACGTCGGGGGCACGACTACCGTTCGCGGCGTCCTTTGCTGGTCATGGGCAGAAGTTCCGTCTAGACCCAGCAACCGAACTCGTGCCAGGACGATGGCCAGGATGGCCTGCGCCGCCTTCACGTCCCCGGCCATTGCGGTGTCCCACAGTGCGACCTGGAGGGCGTCAAGTCGCTGCCGCTGCACGAACCGGAGGTCCTCAATCGCTTCGGCCTGCTGTGTGGCGAGTGCGTCACCGACAATGCGGCAGACCGTCCCTCGGTTGGCGTAGCCCAGCTCTTCGGCGATCTGCTCGTAGGTCAACCCTTGTGCCCGGAGCTCGATCGCGCGTGTACGCCGAGCGGCAGCCAGGGCGCGGTTGCGGTGCCGGCCGTCGACGCGCGGCAGCGCGGCGAAACTCATGACGGCCTCTCAAGTGCCCTGCCGGGACCGGGAAGAACGGCGTCCTCGGCCGCCCGCTCTGCCCGAAGTTGTTCTTCTACGAAGGACCATGTGTCTCGGGAGGTCCGCACACGTCTGCGGCGGCCGACCACGTACCAAGCCCAGCTCCGTCTGCGCCGTTCACCGCGTCCCATGTGTCGAGGATAGGCAACGGGGCTGACAACTTCGGGGAAGCGGCGCTGGACGGGAGCACGCTTCGTATCCCTTTATTCGCAACACGTTTCGCGGTACAATTGGTACCACGAGGTTGGGATAACCACGTCCGCTGACGGACTGGAGAAACCCCCTCGGCTGCAGGCCCGCCACATCCGTGGTGGGCCTTTCTTCATGCCCGGACACGGGTTACCCACCATTGAAGGAGAGCCACCATGGCGACCGAGACACTCAGGCTGCGCAGCCCAGGCGAACTGCTCGCCGTGGTGCCATACCTGCTGGGCTTCGAGCCTACGAACAGCATTATGTGTATCTGCCTGCAGGACAGCAGGATCGGCCTGACCCAACGACTCGACCTGCCACCCGCCGGTCAAGGCGAGGATGCCGTCCGATTGCTCATGCCGTCCCTGCTGCGCGAGCACCCGGACCAGGTCCTCGTCCTCGCCTACGAAGAGGTCCCAAATGTGAGCGCCGAGACGGTCGATCACCTGACGTCCGCCCTCGGCGCAGCCAGCATTCCGATCCACGACCGGCTGCTGGTCCGGGACGGCAGGTGGCGTTCCCTGGACTGCCACGAGCGGAAGTGCTGCCCGGTAGAGGGGCAGCTCGTTCCTACTCCGGCCGACGTGCCGGAACTGGCGGCGGAGTTCGTCGGCCACGAGCTGTCGCCGCACGCCAGCCGGGACGCCCTAGTCGACCAGCTCAACGTCAGACCGGATCACGCTTGCGACCGGGACTTCGCGGGCGCGGAGGCACTTGACGACGAGACCCGTCTGGCCGCGTGGCCACAGATCCTCGACGCCGGCGACAGCCCGGCGGAGGTCACGCCGGCGATGGCGGCAATAGCCGCCGCAACTCTGCGGGACGTACACGTGCGGGACGGCCTGGTCGCGTGGCTGACGCCCGGCACCCTCGACGCTGCGCAACTACCAAGCCGCGTGAGGTCGTTCATCAGCTCGATCGACCGGGACTGGGACGCAGAGGAAGCCGACACCGGCGCCATCGTGGCCATGAACCGCATCCAGGCACGCCTGATCCGGCTCTGTACCCTGCTGCCCGACGAGCACGCCGCGCCCGCCTTGACCGTGCTGGCCTGCTTCACCTGGTGGCGCGGCAACGGCACCCTGACCCGGGCAGCACTCAACCGTGCCCTGCGGTGCCAACCGGACTACCGTCTGGCCCTGCTGCTCGAGCGGATGGTCGACCTCGCGATCCGCCCGCGAATGCACCGATAGCCACCACTCCCCGGAACCACCCAGGCCTGCCGCGTAGCGGCGGGCCTTCGTCATGTCCGGACCCACACGTCCTGCGGCAACCCGCCCGCAGGCAACCACCCGTCCGCGTGGACGGCTACCTGAAAGAGAGAACAGCACAGATGAGCACAGCCACCTATGACCGGCCGCTGTACGCGGTCCCACCACCCGCGACGAAGGCACGCTTCGCTTTCCTCCTCGCACTCCGCCGACGGGCCCAGCAGGCCCTCGACACCCTGCTCGCCCTGCCCCGTAGCGCTGCAGGATGGGCAACGCGACACCTGCGCAGCGTGCTCGCCGCCGCCAGCGACCACCGGGTGCTGGCGTGGGTCGGCGCACGCATCAGCGACGTCGCACAGCTGGTCCGCGGCATCGGCCCTGTCCCGATGGCTGCGGCACTGGTGAGCACGCCACCGGTCTGGGCCGCCGCTACCCGCTTGGCCCGCGCGGCGGGGTCCGCCGTGAGCGCGCTGGGTCGCAGCCTCTGGTTCCGCACGAAGGCACTCCTGGGCCGCGGCGGCACCATCGGGGGAGACGTCTCCCGCGCTATGTCCACCGCAGGCGTCTGGGTCCGGCGGGCCGTGCACACGGTCGCGACGCACCCCGCCATGCGGCCAGTCACCCAGGCCAGCAGGACTCTGGCCGGCCTGGTCCGGCCGGTCAGCCACACCGTCGTCGTCCACCGGCTGGTCGGGCTGCTGGTCCCAGGCCTCTGGCTGCGGGTCGTCCTCGAGCTGATCGCCCTGCCGCTGCTGCTCGTGCCCGCACTCCCCGCCCAGGTTCGGGCGGGGCTGCGGCCCACCCCGCCCGCGCCGGTGCCGGCACCGGCACCGGCACCCAGCCTGCAGGCCACCGAAACTTGCGGGGCCGCCGCTGCGGCTGACACGGCACAAGCCGCCCACCCGGCGGTTGACGCCAAAAGCGCGGCGGTGGGGCCACTGAACCGAGCCGAGCGCCGCGCCCAACAGCAGGAACAGGCACGCGTCAAGAGGGCCCCCGCCCGGCGCTGAGCCCATCGCGCGGGAGGAGCCTTCCCCGGCGAAGGCTCCTCCCGCACCACCAGAAGGAGAAGCCCCATGCTTATCGTCATCAGCATCGCCACGGCCGCCGCACTCACCGTCGTGGCCTACACCCGCCTGCGTCACCACTCACCCGAAGCCGGCACCGAAGGCCTGCGCGCCGTCCGGGAGCTCGCCGCCATCGTCGTGGTTTGCACAAAGGCCGTCGAAGGCGTCGTCGACGTCCTCGCCGGCACCCAGCGCATCAAGGGCGCCTCGTCGAATGCGTGGGGCTACGGGAGCTCCTACGACGGCGGCTACGACTTCGAGGAAGAGCCGTGACCGCCGCACCGCACAGGCTGAGCGTCGTTCCGGCGCAGGACGGCACGGTCGATGGCTGCACGGTCGCGTGCCAAGCCACCCTCATAGGGCCCCAGGAGATCTGCGTCCGCAGTCTCATTCCCGTTTCAGGGAACGCCCGTCCCCTTATTGCCCTGCGGGTGGGGTCAATCCTGCTCCTGATCGCCGACCGGGAAGCACTGGCCACGGTTGCACAGGCCGTCGCCCAGGCTGAGCGCCGCGCTGACCAGGCGCTCGCCGGCCCTCCTGCCTGAGCGAAGACGAGCACTGCCCTACTAGGACAGGACCAAGCTTCGCACCGTGACGTGTCAGGTCACCTCAGGAGCAGAGCAGATCACCCGCCGAGGCTAGCCCCAATGCTGCGAGCCCTTCGACGTATGCGGAATCGCACTTATGCGGGAAGTGCGCCGATGGGGCACCTCAATAGCGTGACAGACCTGGGCTCGCGCTGGCTTAAGGAAAGACAAGGTGATTGTCATGACCCGCATGTTGAGCATCTGTCGCGCCCGGCCACCGCGCGTGGTCAAGCGACTCGCGGCCGCTGTGATCAGCTGCGGGCTACTCCTTACTCCCGTTCTCGTGAACCCGGGCCTAGCCGCGGCAAGCACCCCTGACCCGGCGGTGTGGGTCGGCAGCCCGGTTAACGGCCGCTGGCCGAACAGGGATGACTGCGCCGGCGCGGTCTTCCCGAGTGATTTGTGCTCGCTGCCGACCGTCCACCACGCGGTGTACCCCTCCTCGTTTGACTGGGGTACGTCTTGGGGAGGCGACTGGGCCGCCGACGACCAAGGCGTATATGCCGGCGAGCGCGTGATGCTCTACGCCGCTCCGGTCAACAGCGGCTACAACCCCACAGCCCACGTCGACACGGTGGGTCCTGCCTGCCGGTCCGGGGTGATCGCGTACGGCGGTTACCGAGTGACCATTGGCATCTACGTCGGTTCCACGAAGATTGGAACAGTCACCTATGCGCACATCAACCCGACGGTGTATCAGGGACAATGGATCTCGCGGTGGGGCTCACGGATCGGCACGGTCGGTTCTTACACCAGTAACAGTTGCTGGGCGGGGCCGCACGTGCACGTGGAGATGACCAGCCGCCACAACTACAGCTGCTTTTCGAACATCTTCACTCGGTACCCGGGAGCGAACCTCTGGGAGTCGAACTTCCAAGGCTACCTAGGCGGGTACTACGCCGGCGGGCCGCGACAGGCCTGTGCCTGACAGATTGCCGGACGACTCTGCCGCCCTCCCGAAACCCGCACGGCAGCGGAGAACTTCGACCGGTCGTACGCCCGCACCGCCCACTAAAGGCGCATATTCCGCCGCCCGTCCTTGGGGCAGCACTGCGACGTTCGCCTACTCCATCAGGAACGACGGCCCGGTGGCCGGCAGCCTCTACGCCCCCAGGGGCGGATGGGAAACCCGACGACGTCGCCACGACGTAGTCAACGTGCGCTTGGCCCCCCTGATGGGCCGGGCCTCGGATGCGCCACGTTTCAGGGATCTTGAGCGGGTCGCTTCCACCCAGCATCTCCTCGCTTCCCCGGAGGCCGGCACTCCCGCCGGGTGCCCAAGTCGTTGGCGAGCCGATGACTGAATGTGCTGGGGATGACCCGCACAAGGCGCGTGGAACCACCCCGATCAGACTCAAGTTGTTCATGGTCAGCGGGTTGACTGCCCAATAGCATTTGCTTTACTCGCATGAGGGAGACGCTGGTGGACAGACTGACGGCAACGGAACAACTTGCCCGCGATGTCGTTCAGACGGTTGCCGCGGACGAGCTCCAGCTCTTCGATGAAGTGGTGGTGGCGGCTCGCCGCCCTGGGGCGGTGGTGCCCAAGGGTGAGGACGTTCTGGGCGTTGGCATTGATGCGGCGGCCGTGCTGACCCCACTGATCATCTCCTTGGTCAAGTTCGCCGTTGGGGCCGGTTGGAAGATGGTGTCGCCCGCGTTAGCCAAGCAGGCCGCTGGACCACTGGCCCGAATCCGGGTGTTGCTCCACAAGGTGCCTGTCTTATGGCGGCTCGTCCCGCCAGAACAGGACCCTGTCGGGTTACCAACGCTCAATCCGGAGCAGCTCGAGGAACTCCGAGAGGTGGTCGAGGCGAGAGCCAAGGCTCTTGGGACATCGGCCCCCGAGTCCTCCCTTTTGGCCGAGGCTGTCGTGGGCCGATTAGCTCTGGCGCAGGCATAGTGGCCAGCCTGCGAAGTGGCTCCGATCATGGCGGGACGGAGACGTCCCTGCGCTTTTGGTTCTTGGTCCTCACCACCCTCACCACATCGACCTATGCCTGGCAATACTTGCACTTCCGGTACATCGACCCAGCGCCGGCCGGTCTGATGGACTGCGCGAAACAGAGTTCGACCCACCCCTCCCCGCCCTACAGCAGCGACTTGGCACGTTGCTGGGCGGACGTCGTCGCCCACCCCGCAGCGCGGACTCTGCTGATGTCATCTCTCGCGCTCATCGTGGTTACCGTCGCAGCGGTCCCGCTGCTCGCTGCCGGGTACCTCCGCAGCCGGGGCATACATCCGCTGACAGCCGAACAGTTTGCGGCGGGTGACCGGGTCGTCGAGCTCAGTCGGGAGTTCGGGGTGTCCCGACCGCGCGTCCTAGTAGAGCCGGTGGCCGCTGCCAGTGCACACATGCTGAGCGACGGGCGACAACCGCCACTCTTAGTCGTGCGGCTGGGCATGCTCCATGCATTCCGGTCGGATCCGGCGTCGTTTGACGCGGTCGTCGCCCATGAGCTCGGCCACGTGGTCAACAGGGACGTGCTGCGTGCCCAACTTGCTATTGCTGCCTGGTGGACTCTGACGGTCTTCGTGGTGCTTCCTTACGCAATCGGGTCACTTTCGAAGTGGTCCTGGATGAATACTGCTCCCCTCGTGAAGTTCGTCGTCGTGATTGCCGGGGCTCGCTGGCTCAGGAATGCCACGCTGCGCGCCCGCGAGTTCGAGGCGGACGTCGTCGCTGCGCGTTCGCCTATTCACCGGGCAGCTCTTCTCAAACTGCTGCAAAGGGCCGTCACCCAAGGCCAGGAGTCGCGTTGGGGGCTCGCGTCAACTCACCCGACTCCCGTGCGTCGACTCGAAGTCGTGGGGGCGCCGGGAAGGCTTCTCAGAGCGAGCATGTTTGACGTTGCTTGCCTCGGCGCGCTGGCGTACTACTCCGTGCCCGCGCTGGAGTTCGTGTGGCAACAAATCCTTTACGGAAGGAGCGCAATGACCTTCGCGCCGACGGCGGCAGCCCTCGCGATCGGCGCTTTCGCGGGGGCAGGACTATGGAGGATCGCGTGGCGTGACGCGATCGCGCAGCACTGCATCGGGCGCAAACGCTGGCAGCTGCCGCGTGCCGCGGCTGCATTGTCCGTAGGGTCCATCTGTGGCGCCAACTTGGTTCCCACCATCCCGCCCGGCGCAAACACTTACGGTTTCCCCCCACTCCACTCCCTGACAACGCTGGTCGTGAGGCTGCTCGTAGGGGCGGCGGCTGCAACGGTCGCCGCGTCCGTCGCCTTCGGCTTGGCCCGACTCGCCGTGGCCCGAAGTCGGACGCGCACTACCATGCTCGTCCTACGGACCTTGGGCTTGCCCTCAGTAGCCGGATGCTGCGCTGTTCTCCTGCACTGGGCAATCCTGACGATGGGCCTCATGGCCATGGCTCCACCCCTCGTGTTCGACGCCCTCATTGTCGCCACATTCACGACGCTTAATGAGCCTTGGGTCTGGGCCTCCGCAATGCTTGTCGCTGTGCTGACGGCGTTCCTAGCAGTGCGGAGAAGGATGACGGATGACCGTCTCCCTTGGCTTGACCCCGGTGGGACGCCGTAACTTCGTTGGCGTCCCGCCCCCTGCAGCCGTGCAGTGGCATCAAATGCCGCTGGTCGCTGCGTCTTGCCTGGCGCAATCTGGGCGTCTGCGCGCTCGACGTAGGCACCGGCGGCGTCACCGGCAACACGATGCAACGTTGGCCCCTCCCGAGGTCCCCAGGTGCGCCACCGGCTATGGGTCCAGGGAGGGTAGGTCGGCCGGTGTGAGGTCCGGTCGGTGACGCACGAACCGCAGCGGGTGCCGCCAGACGCCTGCCTGCAGCGCGGAATCGGCGAGGACTTCAGCGACGATGCTCGGCTCGACCTTGGTCAGCTTCACCTTGTCGCGCGACGAACCGAACCGGCTGGACGACACCTCGTCCGGCCACGGATGATGCGGCGGCCCTGGCTTCAGCACCTCGGCCAGGGAGGCGGCCTGCGAACGAGACAGGGACACCGACTTGCCAACGATAACCAGCTCGCCGCCGCGACACAGGCCGCCGACAACAGTGTCTGGGCGCGTGATCGGCCCGGTCACCGCCCCGACGATGACCTCATGCGTCTCGCGGCTCTTGACCTTGACCCACTCGCGCCTGTTCGGTCTGTACGGCTGACCGCTGCCCTTGACGACCAGGCCCTCAATCCCAGCCGGGCGATAGTCGACGAACCAACCGCGGGCGACCGCCTCGTCGTCGGTCCTCGGCGCGAGCTGGAGCGGTGGCGACCAGCACGGGAGGCTTACACGCGTGGAGCGAGTGAATAGAACGCCGTCATGCCACCCGCAACGCCGACAGGCAGCCAGCGCCCAAGTCACTACGTCGGCGGCACGACTACAGTCCGCGGCGTCCTTGGTTGGTCATGGGCAGAAGTCTTGTCTAAGCCGAGCAGCCGAACCCGCGCCATGATGATCGCGAGTATGGCTTGCGCCGCCTTCACGTCACCCGTCATTGCCGTGTCCCACAGGGCTACTTGGAGGGCGTCGAGTCGCTGGCGCTCCACGAATCGGAGGTCCTCGATCGCTTCTGCCTGCTGCGTGGCGAGTGCGTTACCGACAATGCGGCAGACCGTGCCTCGGTTGGCGTAGCCCAGCTCTTCCGCGATCTGCTCATAGGTCCACCCTTGGGTCCGCAGCTCGATCGCGCGGGTACGCCGAGCGGAAGCCAGGGCGCGGTTGCGATGCTGCCCGTCGACGCGTGGCAGCGCGGCGATGCTCATGACGACCTCTCAATGGCCGGGCCGGGAGCGCGAAGGACAGCGTCCTCAACCGCTCGCTCTGCCCGGAGGTGCTCCTCCATGAACGCCCACGCGTCCCGGGACGTCCGCGCACGTCTGCGGCGGCCGACCACATAACTAGCCCAGCTCCGCCTGCGCTGTTCACCGCGTCCCATGCGTCGAGGATAGGCAACGGGGCTGACAAGTGCCGAAAGCGCCGCGCCGGATGTGCCGGCGTCGTAGATCCCCTTATTCGCAACGGTATTCGCGCTACAATTGGTATCACGAGGTTGGGATAACCACGTCCGCTGACGGGCTGGACAAACCCCCTCGACTGCAGGCCCGCCACATCCGTGGCGGGCCTTCTTCATGCCCGCACAGGCGCCCATCCTTGAAGGAGCCACCATGACCACCGAAACACTCAGACTGCGCAGCCCCGGAGAACTGCTCGCCGTGGTGCCATACCTGGTGGGCTTCGAGCCTACGAACAGCATCATGGTCATCTGCCTGCAGGACAGCAGGATCGGCCTGACCCAGCGCCTGGACCTCCCACCCGCCGGTCAAGGCGACGCAGCAGTTGCGTCGCTGATGCCGTCCCTGCTGCATGAGCGCCCCGACCAGGTGCTTCTCATCGCCTATGAGAGCCGACCGGACCGCAGCGCCGAGATGGTCGACGCCCTGACACCCGCGCTCACGGCAGCCGGATCCCGATCCACGACCGGCTCGTCGTGCGGGACGGCCGGTGGCGTTCCCTGGACTGCCATGAGCCCTCGTGCTGCCCACCCGGAGGGCAACCAGTGCCCACACCGGCGGACGTGCCCGAGTTGACGGCGGAGTTCGTCGGCCACGAGCAGTCGCCGTACATCGACCGGGACACCTTTGTCGCCCAACTAGGGGCCGGCCCGGACACCGCTTCACGCGACGAGATGGAGACGGCCGAGCGCCTCGACGCGGCTGCCCTGGCGGCGGCGTGGGAGCGGATCCTTGACGCCACGGATCACCGCGGTGACGTCACGCGGGCCTTGGCGGCGGCGGCCGCCGTGTCGCTCCGGGACGTTCACGTGCGTGACAGTCTCGTAGCGTGGCTGACGCCCGGCGGCCTTGATCCGGCTCAACTCCCCGAGCGGGCACGGTCGCTGTTCGCTGTGATCGACCGGGACTGGGACGACGGCCGAGCCGACACCGTGGCGATCGTGGCCATGAACCGCATTCAGGCACGCCTGATCCGGCTCTGCGCCATGCTGCCTGACGAGCACGCCGCGCCAGCGCTGACCGTGCTGGCTTGCTTCACCTGGTGGCGTGGCAACGGCGCCCTGACCCGAGCAGCCCTCGATCGTGCCCTGCGATGCCAGCCGGACTACCGCCTGGCACGACTGCTCGAGCGCATGGTCGACCTGGCCATCCGCCCCAGACCCCACCCCTAGCCACCACTCCAGTCCCGGAAGCACCCAGGCCTGCCGCACACGCGGCGGGCCTTCGTCATGTCCGGACCCCAGACGCCCGCGGCAACCCGTCCGCAGGGAACCACCCGTCCACGCGGACGGCAACGTGAAAGTGAGAACAGCACCATGAGCACAGCCACCTATGACCGGCCGCTGTACGCGGTCCCACCACCCGCGACGAAGGCACGCTTCGCGTTCCTGCTCGCCCTGCGTCGACGCGCCGAGCAGGCCCTCGACACCCTGCTCGCCCTGCCACGCAGTGCCGCCGGATGGGCGCTACGGCATGTCCGCGCCCTGCTCGACGCAGCCAGTGACCACAGCGTCTTGGCCTGGATCGGTGCCCGCATCAGCGACACCGCACACGTGGTTCGCGGCATCGGCTTGGTGCCCATTGCTGCGGCGCTGCTGAGCACCCCACCGGTCTGGTCCGCCACCACCCGCTTGGTGCGCGCGGCTAGCGCAGCCCTGCACGGATTCGGTCGCGGATTGTGGGCCCGCACCAAGACACTCCTGGGCCGTGGCGGCACCCTCGGGGCAGATGCCTCCCGCGCCCTGTCCACCGCAGGCACCTGGGCCCGGCACACCGTCCACACCGTCGCCACGCACCCCGCCATTCAGCCGGTCACCCAGGTCGTCAAGAGCTTGGCCGGCTTGGTCCGGCCGGTAAGTCACAGCGTCGTCGTCCACCGCCTCGTCGGCCTACTGGTCCCAAGCCTCTGGGTGCGTGTCGCCCTCGAGCTGCTCGCCCTGCCCCTGCTGCTGGTCCCGGCCCTGCCAGGCCAGGTCCGGGCGGGACTGCGGCCCACGCCGTCCAGTGCACCGACGCCGGTGCCAGTGCAGGCACCAGGCGCCGCAGGGGCCGCGAACGGCGAGGCGACCCAGCAGGCGCCGACTGCCCCCGAGACGGACGACGCCACCTTGGTGGCAACGCCCGTGGCTGCGGAACCACTGAACCGTGCCGAACGGCGCGCACAACAGCAGGAACAGGCCAGGGCCAAGCGGGCCTCGGCCCGGCACTGACCCCATCACGGCGGGAGGAGCCGTGCCATGCACTGGCTCCTCCCGCCCCACCACAAGGAGAAGCAGCATGCTCATCGTCATCAGCATCGCCGCGGCCGCCGCGCTCACCGTAGTGGCGTACACCCGGCTGCGCACCCACTCACCCGAAGCTGGCACCGAAGGCCTACGCGCCGTGCGGGAGCTCGCCGCCATCGTGGTGGTCTGCACCAAGGCCGTCGAAGGCGTCGTGGACGTGCTCGCCGGCACCCAGCGCATAAAGGCCGCTTCGTCGAAGACATGGGGCTACGGCAGCTCCTACGACCGCGGCTACGACTACGAGGAGGACGAACCATGACAGCCGCACCGCAACAGCTGAGGGCTGTCCCGGTGCGCGAGGACAGTGACAGTCACTGCACGCTTGTGTGCCAAGCAACCCTCAGCGGACCGCAAGCAACCACCGTTCGGGTACTCACCCCCGTCACCGGGCCTGGGCGACCGCACCTCGCGGTGCGGATCGGCTCGATCTTGCTGCTGATGGCCGACCGGCAGGCATTGAGATCGGTCTCGGACGCTGTGAGACGAGCGCAAGCGCTCGCGGACACCGCCTACGGCACCTACGGCACGCCGCACGACTGACTTCAGTTGTGGAGCAGGGCGGTCACGAAGGACCCGAAGGACCCAACCTGTTGAACCCCTCATGCTTCCCGCTGCGGGGTCGAGCACAGAGTCCTTCGGGTCCTTCGCACTCACCTGCAGCCAGCCCAGCACCCGATTTGGCGGCCGGGCGCTTGCGGGTTGGTCTGCGTGGCCCGACCTGCGTCAGCCGGGCCACGCCCTGGTCGACACGCTCCTCGCCGCCTCCCGACGTTCCCCAGGCACTGGGCAGCCGCCTGTGTCCTGCGCCCGCGGTTGCGTGCCGTCGCGCGACCCGTCCACGCCGAGAATCTCATCAACTTCGTCCTGGCGCAGCGGGTGCCGGACCCGGGCCGATCATTTGGCGGGTGGTCTACCTTGCCCATATCGGCCCCAGAGGTTGGCCGAATGCGGGGCAGCGCCGTCCGCGCCGCCACCTCCAAGGAATGGTGGCCCCAGGCCGAACGACACGTCTCCGCTCGGACGTCCCTCGAGCGGAGACGTCGTCCGACCCGTTGAGGTGACGGTCCTTCGACCTAGTAGTCGATCCCTGCTGCGGGGATGGTCGACGAGAGACAATGCCGCCTCGCAGCGGGGCAAGACAGGTGGCCAGGACTGGAGCTCCGCAGCATCACGCCTGAGGTCATAACCGTGGACAGTTGCGGGTGGGCGGCGCAGAGTGAAGGACGTGGCGACCACATCCGGTCCTGACCCCGGCCAGGACCTGCCGGACTGGGCCTTGGGTCAGGCGATGAACGACCTGAACGACAACGACACCGCGGGCAGGGACGAGCGCGCGCAGGAGCTTGTCCGGGCGTTCGAGGACGAACGGCACGACGAGGACGACGACCCCGAGCAGGGTGGCGAGGGCTGATCCCCGCGCCCGCCGGACCTGCCACGTGGGCTATAGAGCTCCCGGTCGGGGGTAGTCGTCTAGTCAGTGGAGTCCGTATTGGGATCACCGGGTTGCCGCGCTATGCCTTGAACATCTCGAGGATTTCCGCACACCTGCCTATGCTCTGCACGGCGTAGAGGCCGAGTGGTTCCCGCCGCACGAGCTGCACACCGCCGACTAGTCCGGCTTCCGTGGCCCGAACGTTGCTTCGACGAGGAGCCGGTGGTCGAACCGGAAGCGCTCCGGGGCTGGTAGCGAAGCTGCGCAGGGAGCTGCGTTCCGACGGGTTACGTCGTAGTGGTGGCGAGGCTGGCCCTGGCCACCGCTGCTGCCACGGCGCTCGGATGGGTGAGCGGAAGCATGTGCGCAGCGCCGTGCACGGTGGTGAGTCGCCCGTCGGCGATCCGGCGCAGTGCTGACGACCATTGTCGGGAGGCGATGCGGTCGGTATGGCCGCGGACGATCTCGACGGGCACACCGAGCCCTGTCAGCGCCACGTCCGTGCGGAAGTGGCGGATTGCGTCCATGCCTCGCACCATGCTGAGGGGCCCGGTCCGCCGGTACTGGGGAACCAGGACGGCTGCTTCGCTGAACCGTTCATGGGTGGCCGTGCGGGCCCACTGGGCCAGCATGCGTGGCCAGGTGGGTGCTGCCGGGTCGGTCACGGGGCCGACAAGGACGAGTCCCACCACTTGGGCGGTACGGCGAGCCGCTTCGACCACGACTGGGCAGCTGGCCGAATGTCCCACAAGGATCACTGGCGTTTCTTTCGGGAGGCTCGCCATCAGCCGGGCGGCGTGGGACTCGACCGAGAGCGCAGAGCCACGCGGCGCGCGCTGGCCCATGGAGGGCAGCAGGACGACGGAGCTGGGAGCGTCGATTGCCTTGCGTACCAGCCGCCAGGAGCGGGAGTCCAGACCCAACCCCGGCACCAGGACGACGACTGGGCCGGACCCCGAGACGAGGTACGACGCGGTCGCAGGCCGAACGTCGGCGGTCGACTCCTGGTTCACGACGGGCTCAAGGATGGGGGGCTCATGGATGTCGTCGAGGGCGGCAGCAGGCAAATGGTTTCGACGGCGAGAGCTCACAGGAGAGTGGGCAGTGCGTCGGGGACGATGTCCACCCGTACCGCGGTGCCCGCGGGCAGTTCGACGACCTCCCCGTCCACTTGCAGGGGAAGAGGGGTCACGGTGGTGAAGGCGTAGGTGCGGACGCTGGGCTGTTTGCCCAGCCCGGTCGTGCTGGCCTTGAGGGCGGTGGCGAGGATGCGCCACTTGGCGGTGTGCCGAAGGGTGATCACCTCGAACATGCCGTCGTCGGGCCTTCCTTGGTCCTCGGCGAGTGTGGCCACCTTGGCCATCTGCGCGATGTTCGCGAACACCAGGCTGTCGAAGCTCTCGCGACCGGCGTCGTCGGTCTCGATCTCGAAGGGGCGGAACTTGGCGAAGGAGCGGACGACGGTGACCATCTCGCGCAACGAGCCCTTGCCGCCCTTCTCGAGGTCGACGGCGACCACTGGAGTCAGGCCGAGCCCGATGTAGGAGTGGGCATAGCGGACGGCTCGGCCGTCGGGGCCGTCCGAGGTGAATCGGAGGAGGTCTATCCGGGTGATGTCCCCGCGGGTGATCCCTTCGGCCAGCGGGCGCTCCTGGGTCGCGCGCCGATGGTCGTTGGCGTTGCCGGCGGCCAGGACCGCAGCCACGGCTTGCTCGTTCCCTGCCTGCATCACCCCGTTGACGACCTCGTTGTAGCCACCGTCCCCACTGACCGAGACGACAAGCGGCGCGCCGGTCTGAGCCACGGTGCGCGCCAGCTCCGTGGCGTGGCCGGCGTGCTCCGTGGGGAGCATCTCGACGGCCAGGTCGGGGGACTGCTGCGCCAGGTCCCGTCGCAGGTCCTCAGCCCGCTGCTGGGCCTCGCCGGTGCTGTTGGGGTTGAAGATCAGGACCACGCGGTCGAATGAGGGCACGCCCTGAGGGTAGGCGCGTTCGCAGCAAGCCGCTGACCAGCGGGTTCGTCCCAGTTTCAACGCCCGTTGAATTTGACACAGCCCACCGACTCAGACAGTGTTCAGGGACCGCATGAAGCGGCCCGCCCTGTCGAGGCCGGCCGCCGCCCCCTCACTCTGAGGGGTTTGAGTGTCCAAAAGAGGGCCATTGCGCGGATCCGATCCACACCTCTGCACTGTCGGAGGAAACAGGAGTCCACATGGCTACCCAGACCACCACTGACGTTCACACTGCTCGCGGCACCCGCCGCTGGGCGACCGAGACCCGCCCGGCGGCCAAGACCACCGAGCTCATCGCGTATGTCGCCGCTGTGCTCGCCGTCGCGCTGACCGCCCTCTTCGTCGGTGACGGCGGCGACGGTGGCGCTGACCCGTTCAGCGCCGAGCAGGCCCTTCGTTACATCACCTTCCTGACCATCGGTTACATGGTCGCCCGCGGTCTGGCCAAGTCTGGTACGCGCGGCAACGACAGCGACCACGACGCCTGACGGTTGCGTTGACCGAAGCGGTCACCGGCGCCCTGCGATGACCTCGCCGGCGCCGGTGGCCGTTCCTTTTGGCACCACCTGAGGAGCTCACGATGGGCCCAGCACGCAACGGACGGTTCCGGATGGGACCCGTCCCCCACTACTCCACCACGACAGCCAACGGCACGAGGGTCTCCTGCGCCGGGTGCTGCCTCCCCCTTCCGCTCGGATGCCTCACGGGCGTGGTAGCAGTGCTTGTACCGCTGGCCGCGGCAGCCGTGCGGCGTCGACGAGGTCGCTGATCCCGGCGGGGCTCGACGCATCCCCCTCAGCTGCGGTACTGCTCGACCATGGGGCAGGTGAACGGGTCTCGCTGCCCCAGCCCCACGTGGTTGAGGTACCGCACCACGATGGCGTAAGAAGCCCACAAGCTCGTCTCCGCGTACGGCACGTCCAGGTCGTGGCAGAAGGCCTGCACCAGTGGCCGGGCGCGGCGGAGGTTGGCCCTGGGCATGCTGGGGAACAGGTGGTGCTCGACCTGGTAGTTCAGCCCGCCCATGGCCACGGTGACCAGGGCCCCGCCGCGGATGTTGCGCGACATGAGCACCTGTCGTCGCAGGAAGTCGACTCGCGAGTTGCGAGTAACGATCGGCATCCCCTTGTGGTTGGGGGCGAACGCGCCTCCCAGGAGCACTCCGAAGACTCCCAGCTGCACGACCAAGAACACCGCCGCCTTGAGCGGGTCGAGGGCAAGGACGAGAACCGTGACGGAGCCGACGAGGCGCGTCAGGAGCAGAACCAGCTCCAGACGTCGCCACGGCAGCTCACGGTTGGCCAGGAGAGCCCTCAGGCTCCCCGCATGCAGGTTCAGGCCCTCCAGCAGCAGCAGCGGGAAGAACAGCGCGCCCTGGTGGGCCGCCAACCACCGACCGGCTCCGGAACGGACCCGCGCATCCTCAGCTGTGAAGACCAACCCGCCCGGGGCGATGTCCGGGTCCCGGCCGACCTGGTTCGGGGCGCTGTGGTGTCGACTGTGCTTGTGCGTCCACCAGCCGTAACTGAGGCCCACGACGCCGGTCGACACGACCCTGGCCAGCCACTCGTTGCCTCTCGGGCTCGCGAGGATCTGGCGGTGGGCGGCGTCGTGCCCCAAAAACCCGAACTGGGCCAGGACGAACGCCAGCAGGACGGCATTGCCCAGCTGCCACCACGAGTCTCCGAGAACCACTGCCAACGACACCACCGCGCCGAGGCCCACCGCCAGCCCGGCACCCAGCAGCAGGTAGGTGCCCTGCCGGCGGTCCATGAGGCCGGCTGCGCGAACCTGGGCAGCCAGCTGGGAGTAGTCGCTGGGCGCCCTGACCCGCCGCGCGGTAGGCATCGGACCCATCCCCGTCGCCGCATCGGCGCTCGGCGGCTGCCCCATGACGACCAGCTGCTGTTCCATGAATGTCCTGTCCCGTCGTTCTTGACGCTGCCGGGTCCAGGGCAACTCATCAACTGGCTTCGACTGAAACACGACCACCTCGCCCGCGCAACAGGGGGCTCCAGTCGGGCTACCCGACGGGTTCGTGGGGATCTCTGCGCTGGCTGCCGAGTTGCTGGCGGTCCAGGTCGAATCGTCGCTGGTCCGGGCCTACTGCAGGGAGGTGATCGAGGGCTTCATCGACGTCATCCACACCGAACGGGACTCGGGGTCGCCGTGGGGATCCTCATCGCGACCCGGGGACTGACCCGAGATGCCGCGCTGGCGGTGCTGCACCAACTCAGCACCCGCAGCGGGATCGGCATGGTCGCGGCCGAGCTCATCGCGCACGCGACCCCGAGCGAGGCACCCACCCAGCTCAGACTCGTGCGCCCCTTCGATCCGTAAGCCCAGGCGCGACTCCAGGCCCACGTGGTCAACTGAGCCAGGGCCCGCCAGCGTCGAAAACCTCCGTATGCGACCAGACGCCAATGGTGTGCGCGGTCTGTGAGCGGCGATGGCTTGAACGACCTTCTGGGCGGATGGGTCATCCTTGCGCCCCATGACACCGCCAACGTCGACACCGTTGCCCGGCCCCTCCGACCTGTCGACGTGCTGCTGGTCCTGACCATCGCATGGTTCGCCGTGGCGTGCGCGCGAGACTGGCTCGGCCTAGTGAAGTCGGCCCCTGTCGAGCCGAGGGCCGACGAGGCGGGGCGCCGCGGCCTTCCGCTCAGCAGCTGCCGAGTGCCCTCGCGGCCATACATCCAAACGACGTAGGCCCTGTGGCAGCACCCTTCGCCGGCCGTGGACAACCCCCGAAGATGTGCGCGGTGCGTGGAGCTCAGAACCCCCCGCCGAAGTCGCCGCCACCGAAGTCCCCGCCGCCGAAGTCCCCGCCGCCGAAGTCGTCGCCCGCCACATCGGACCCGGCGTACCCGGGATCGGAGTAGCCGGAGTCCGCGTAGTCCGAACCGGTGTCCCCTGCGCTCGAACCGGCGGAATCCGTACCGTCCGAGGCGCCGCTGTTGGTGCCGTCCGGGGCACCGTCGCTACTGCTGTCGTCGTTCCCGGTGCCGTTGCCGGTCGTATCGGTGTCGTTGGCCTGGGCGGCCTCGGGCGAGTCGCCATAGCCGTCGAACATCGCGTCGGCGATGGCGGAGCCGACGACCACACCGGCGATGCTGCCCATCATCGAACCCAGAATGGTGCCACCCATCCCCATGCCGCCCATGCCGCCCATGCCGCTGAAGCGGCTGCGGGTGAAGGTCTGCTCAAGGTACCCGGGCTGGCGCAGCTCCGCGCGGGTCGCCGTGCGCGCGAGGGACTGCGGGTCGTCCCCAGTAGGACGCTCCCCCGGCGGCAAGTCGCGGCTCAGCTCGGTGAGCACCTGGGCCCGCTGGTCCGGGGTGAGGTGGCCGAAGGCTTCGGCGTGCACCTGCTCGAGCGCCTCAGGGGCTGCGGTGCGCAGCAGGTAGCGGTATCGCGCGATGGCCCGCTCGTCCTCCCCGCTGCCAGCCTGTGTCCGACCCGGCCCAGAAGACGCCGACGGTGCTCCGTTCGGGGGCGGGTACTGCTGCGCCCCGCGGCCCGGCTGTCCTTGTGGCTCGCGCCCCAGGAGCCTGTCCAAGAAACCCATTACGACCTCCATGACCTTGCGCCCGTCCCCGTCCGCGTCGAGCTTATGGCGGCGCCCCGCACGGCGCCTCTCCTCGCGGCTCACCCCCCGACACCCCACCGCCGGCCGGACCTGGTCTTCCCGGCCCCGTCTTCCCGGCGGGTCAGGCAGCGGGGACGGGGTCCGCCCCACCGCGGGCACCCGGGCGGCACCGCAGCAGGCGCCCCACGGTCATACGTGCGCCGCGGCGGAGCCCGTGCACCTCGATGGCACGAGATGCGTAGTTGGAGCAGGTGGGGCTGTAGCGGCAGCACGGCCCACGCCGCGGGCTGATGTCCCGCTGGTAGGTGCGGATCGCGGCAAGCACCAGCCTGGGGCCCCATCCGGGACGGGAGTCAGACCTCGCTTCTCGCCAGCTCGAGCGAGCGGTGCGCACCATGTAGAGGGGTCCCAGCAGCCCGAGCTGAGGACCGCACCCGATCAGCTCGGCAACACAGCAGCCGCTCTCGATGAGGCACAGGTCACGCGCGCATGAGCTGCCGCCGCCGTAGCCATATCCCTGCCGCGGACCGTACGAGCCGTAGCCACGGCGCCGTCGTGGACGCCAGTTCCCACCGATGATGACCATGGTGCTCAACGTAGTGCTGTGCTGAGGGGAGCGCCGGTGCACGGGTTGGCCGCGTTGTGTTGCTGGAGCACCAGACCGGGCGCGAGCCGTAGCGTCACGAGCTGGCGTTCATGGATGACGTCCCGTGACGCTCGGAGGCAGCGCGGGGAGGAAGCGGCGGGGTCAAAGCTCTGCCGGCGGCTGGGCCGATGTCGGGGAATCGGTCGGTCATGTCCTTTCCTTGGCGCGACCACAGGCGAGGGCCACCTGAGCCGATGACCATCGCGCCGCGGAAGCCGTTCCATTTTGGCTCGTACCAAGCACCGCCAGGCATCGACCTCCCGGATCGGCCGGAGGGAGTTGAACCCCGTCACTGGATGCCGATCGCGCGCGTCCCCACCCGCTGACGACCAGCACCCGAACCACCGGACGGACTGAGCGTGAGTCGGGGTCTCGTCTATCCGCCGCCGCCGATTCCTCCGCCTTGGTTGAACTTGGGGTCGGCGTCGACGCGATACCGGTTCGCCTTGGGGTTGAAGCCGTCGTTCGGCCCGGCGGCTTCTACTGGTTCTGAGGATGTCCCGTCCCAGTACGCGTAACCGTTGAGTCGACCGAACGACGCCTCGGCGACCAAGGCGGCTTTGGCGAGCTGCCGGGCGAACGCAGGATCCAGACTGTCGATCCACGCCCGACAGTGTCGGTGGGCGCCAGCTGCGACGAGGTGGGCGATCTTCCCAACCTCGCCCACGCCGACATGTCCCCCGGTGGCGAAAGCCTCAGACAAAGCTCGCAGAACCATGCGCCGCTCGGTCTCAGACAGAGCCTCCAGTACTTCCCCGTGGATGCCCTCCAACGCGTCCACGGTGGCCGTCGTCAACAGGTACCGGTACTGGCGCACCACGACGTCTTCATCGGGGGCCCGACGTTCACCCTGCCCCTGTTCCGCTCGTCCCCGTGCCATGCAATCAGGCTAGGCAGCCCCCCGCGGGCTCGCCAGAGGCAAATGGGACCGGCTGACTCAGGGCGCTTGTGCGGTGGACTCGACAGGTGGACAGTGGCTTCCGTGGGCCATGCGGTGCAAGAAGACCGCTCCAAACGGCGGCGCGCGGCGAACCAGCACCGCCACCTCTTGCGAGTCGTGGTGACCGTTGTGCTCGTCCTGCTCGGCGCGGCGTGTGATCGACCGCCCCAAGCTGCGTCAACGTCACGCACTCCTTCGTCGACGTCCGTACCTGACCCGGTCGCGGCGGCCATCGCAGCGGACTTCAACACCCACACCACCGACGACCAGATCCGCGCGATCATCGTCTCGGTCAGGGGACGCACGCGGTTCGAGCGCTACTACGGGTCGTCGGCGACCGAGTCCAGGAGTGCGTTCTCGGTGACCAAGAGTGTCATGTCGACCTTGGTCGGGCAGGCCATCGCCGAAGGGAAGCTGCGCCTGGACGACCGGCTGTCGCAGATGCTTCCGCGTTACGCCGCGAAGATGAGCCCGCGGGTGGCCGGCGTGACTTTGCGGCAGCTGCTTACGATGACGGCGGGATTCACCGACACGTCCTCCGGGTTTGGCACTTCCGAGCTGCTCAATGCACCGGACTGGGTCGGTTTCATCCTTAACCACCAGGACAGTGCCCCCGGGAGGTCTTTCGCGTACTCCGACTACGGTGCGCACCTGCTGTCACCAATCCTCGAAGAGGCAACGGGTCAGCGCGTTCTGACCTACGCCCGCTCGCACCTGTTCGACCCGCTGGGAATACCGACGAGGCCGGCGGCGCAGCCCCTCATCGACGACGCCCACCTGGGCGAGTACGACCCCGCCGGCTTCGCGTGGCCGGTCGACCCGCAGGGGCACGCGATCGGCGCTGCGCACATCAAGCTTCGTCCCCGGGACATGGCCCGTCTCGGCCAGCTGTTCCTGCAGAGCGGCCAATGGCTGGGCAAGCAGGTCGTGCCCGCGGCATGGGTACGACAGGCGACCTCCGCCCGGGCCGGCGCGACCTTTCAGCCCTCGACCGACGGTCGATTCCAGCCGACGAACTACGGCTACTTCTGGTGGATGACGACCGTTGACGGCATGCGGTCCTACTTCGCCTGGGGTTTGGGCGGCCAGCTCGTACAGGTCGTCCCCGCCCGCCAGCTCGTCATGGTCGTCTCAAGCTACGTCGATCTCCGGACCGGCGAAGGCATGCTGGGCCAGGACGACCTGCAACGCTTGGCCAACGCAGTCGTGCACGCTGCTGAACGATAACTGGCGGCGTTACCCGTGATGGCCGTGGTTCTGGGTGGACGCCATCCTCACCTGCGGCGATGGACACGAGTGCCCTCCGGCGGGTTACCCGATCCCGGGACCCCCCAGGTCGCGCTTGGAGATCCCGTCCGGCGCGTGCTCAGTCGTCTTGTCACGATTCAGCGTGTGTCGCCGGTCCCACCACCAGGCGCCAGCGAGAAGCAGAAGGAGCAGCAGCCCGGCGATAATCCAGAACATGGTGGTGTCGCTCTCCGCCCTTGGCGGGCATTGGCCCTGCTGCTGCCCAGTGTCCTCTCGGGCATCTCGGGCGAGCAAGGCCTGATCCTTGCGGACAACGACATGCAGAGCCAGCGACGACATTCAGGCGTTCGCGCGCCTTACCGCGGCGGGATGCCACACGCCGCAAGCGCACCGTCCTGCTACGCCGTGAGCACCTACCAACTCGACCGATGGCTTCGCTGGTGCGCTGCACACTCGATCGAGCCGTTACAGGCCCAGCGAACCGATGTCGAGACCTACATCTCTCCTTTGAGCCACGATGAATGGCCGAGCCCCAATGCACCCACGATCTGAAGCTTCAAGCTCAACGTTCGAGGGGAGGCATCCCTAGGTGACATCCGGCCACAGCTTGCGCATGGCCGCCTCCTCCTCAGGCGTCAACGAGAGGTCACCCTCAATGAAGAAGCACGTGGTGTCCCAGGGCCGAAGGCCGTCGCCGCGTGGCGTGAGAAGCACCCCCGCCGTTCTCGTCCCGTCGGTCGTGCCGGCGGCGCGACAGAAGTCCACGTGACGCAACATCACCCATGCCCGGAAGCTGCCGTGGATCTGCTCGCTGAATCGCGATGCAGCACCGAAAGCCAACTGCGGAGCGTCGTCGCCGCCGAGGATTCGGCGAAAGCGCCAGCGCACGTCATCTGGGCCGGCTTGGCGAACGTCTTGGAGGAACTCTAAAACCGTCGACCCAAGACCTTCCCGGTGTGCGACGGGGAGGTGATCGATCATGCTAAGCAGTTCGATGCGTACGGCCTCAAGATCACCTGCAACCGCCTCCGGCACCTCAGGGGACATGGGACTTGTAGCTATGTCTTCCATCATGACTCTGAGGACGGCATGGGCTCTCTGGTCTTGCTGACCGACCGGGGCTTGCGGTAGCAGAGGAGCAGAGACATGCACGCCGTTGGGACCCATGAAGCGCTCATCCGCTGGTGAGGGCGGTGCGGCCGCATCTGCAGCTGCGAGTTCGTAGTAGCGAACCGCCTCATGCCCTAGGTCAGGTTCTGAGTCGTTTGCGGCGACGCGCTTGAGGTACTGCACCACGGCATGAGAGGACTTCAGCTGCGCAAAGAGGAAGTCCCAGTCTCTGCGGAGCAGCACAACAGTCGGATACTTGGCCTTCACCGTCGCCGCGGAGACTTTCATACCGGGGGGCGGGTTTGGGTGGTCAAGGATGACCAGGACAAGCCAGTTCAGATCGTCGCCCGATATTTCAATGACCCTTCCGCGCGCATTGGTGAGCCTCGCGGGGCCACTACGAAGCTGTCGAACGCTGCCGTTGGCCTGACGTACGGCAGCCTCGATGCTGGACCGGATCCACCGCTCCTCCTTGTCGATGTCCTCAGTAACCGTCGGACGGTTCTTGACCTGAATCATCACAGCATCGCGATCGACCAAGAGGGTGCCGTCACCCATTTCCCGAACACCAGCCCCGACCTGTCTCAGTGCTGGCTCGAAGATGAAGTCGGGCAAGCCGTATATCGCTGCAGCAGCGTGAGTGGCCTTCTCCGCACCGGTACCGGGGCTGAGATCCGGAGGTAGCGGCAGCGCTTGCGGAATGCGCCGCACCGCCACACCTTGCCCAGTGTCCAGCAGCAGGGTGAGATCTCCGTCTCCGGCACTAACAACGACGATGTCGCCGCTCTGCTGCGGTTGCGCCTGACGTCGCTGCTTCTTCAGGCGTGAAGCCTTCCCCACCGTTCGCCCTCCAGCCCTCGTAATGGTCCCCGCGAGACCATAGACCCAGGGCCCGACAGGACTCCGCGCGTCTCCTTGCCGTTCGGCGGCGCCCCGCCTACCTGATGGTGTTGTGCGCAGAAAGGAGACGATCGCGTCCCCGTGGGCGGACTCATAACGCGTCCCGCTGTGCACGCCGCTTTCCTGGCCCATTAGGTTCTGGCAGACGGGTCCTTCGCGTCGCACCAGGACTTCAGCCGATCCGAGACCGCCGACAGGTTGCCGGGGCTGCGCGCGCCGAGCAGGCCGTTACGCCCGACCTGGAAGGTGCCGGCGTCGAACGGCTCGCGTGAGTTGAACCGGGGGTCGGCCAGCAGCGCGGTCGGGCCGGTCAAGTGGGGCGGCAGGGTGGGCCCGTGCTCAGTCTCGTCGCAGCAGCCCGTAGGCGCTCGGCCGGCTAGCTCCCGAGGTCGATGATCCGGGAGAAGGAGACGCTGCCGTCACCGGCCTTCTTGAACACGAATCGGTAGTTCTTGGCGGGGTTGGACTCGGACGGCGGCCCGATCCACAGTTGCACGTCGCAGGCGAGCGGTCCGGGGGTGAATATGGCGCAGTTCTGGTGCTTGGTCACGGGTTCCATGTTCCGGTCCAACTCGTCCGCAAGGGGGTTGGCGATAGGCCCGGACAGCGCCCGCATCCCCGCGCTGCCGGACTGTGTGGACATGTTCAGCATCGCCATTCCGAGCTTGATCGCCTTGATGACGGTGGCGTCGTCGTCATCGTCGTCAAAAGCCCAGCCGTGCATGGACAGGGTGGTCACGGAGCGGTCGTTGAACTGGTCGCCCAGCGCGTTCAGTGACGAATGGAAGAACTCCATGACCGCCACGCCGGTGAGCATCCACGAGGCCACCTCGCCCCAATCCCCATACGCCAGTTGGAGCACCTTGCCGGTCATGCACGTGGCGATCGTCCTTGCCGGGTTTCCGCTGCTGAGTGCGTTGAGGCACCTGGTCGACTCAACTGCGTCCTTGATCAGGGTCCAGTGCTTCACGGACACTTTAGGAACGCTCTTGGGCATGACGAAGGCGGCCGCGTCGTAGGCGGCGGTGAAGGCGAGCAGCGACTCCGCGAGACCATCGAACTCGGAGCGGACGGTGGCTGACGGCAGAGCGGCGAAGGTGGCGCCCTCACGGGGCAACAGCAGCACAGCGTTCTTGTACCCCGGGGCATACTTCGTGACGAGCTTGACAAACCAGTCCTGGCTGACGGCCTTGGTGTAGGAGCCGGTTTGGCGCACCAAGAGCGGGTACCGGCGCATGTTGACCACCTTCACCTGTTGGAGGGGGTCCAGACCTACGCACCACGACAGCGCCTTCTTGCCTGACTCCCTGACGCTCGGGCCGTAATAGTTCACCCACTCTGTCCCTTCGCAGGTCGGAGGCTGGCCTTCGGAGGGCGCGCCGGAGAGGGCCTCGTCGACGATGGCGCGCAGCTGCTTCAGCATCTCCTGGACCGGGGCCAGCAGTGCGGCGAACGTGGAGAAGTGCGTCGTCGCCGCGACGGCGTGACGCCCGTCGGCGCTCACCGTTGCCTTCAATGGTTCCCACGGGTCGGCCGAGGTGTGCCGGGCCAGAACGACCACCATGTCGTTGCGGCCGACGGGGGCTGTCAGCGGCACGGAGATGGTCGTCGCCTTGGTGGGCTGCGCCTTGACGTCGACCTCGAGCACTGGCGCGACGCGCTTCCACTCAGGCAGACCGGCGACCGCTGCGGGATCCTTGCTGACATCGGTGGCGCGGGCACCCAGGGCTGCCGCGGTCGCAGGCTCGACCCCGAAGCCTTCGCCAGCGCCGGTGAAGCCCGCTTGTGTGGCCGCCGCTGACGGCGTCGCGGTCGCCGCCTTGCTCTTGCCGCCGGGATCGCTGCTGCCGGTGCAGGCCGTCAGCAGGACCGCGGCGGTGGCCACGGCCGCGGTGAGCACCTGGCGCGTGCTGCATCGCCGTGGGGCGTGTTGTGCGAGGTCAGGGCCCATGTCTCCCCCTCCTGGGGCAGCGACCCCCGCCGGGGGCAGAAGACCATTCAGCCCCCGCGCCGCCGGTCTCGTCCAGCCCCATTCAGCAGGCGAGCGCCACCATCACCCGGTTTGGGCGGTTGTGTCGGCCAGCGGGTGTATGGCCGGTCTGACCCAGACGTTTCTCGGTCTGGGCTCTGGGCCGGACACTGCAGGACGGGTGGGTTCTGCTCAGGACACTTCGGTTGGTGCGTGTCTCAGCCCATGACGGTGGGGCACACATCCGAGCGACGGCGTCCGCGTCGAGCTCCGGGCCGGCACGTTGGGGGAGGTGCACGAGTCTTCCCTGATGCGGGTCGTGCTGTTGAACCGGACCTCCCGCTGACGGCTCGCGACCGCGGCCACGTACCAGCACCTGGGCATGGCGATGCCGACGGCGTCGGTGATGCCGGATCTGCTGCCGCTGGCCGAGGCTGCCAGCTGACCCCCGTGTCCCGCAGGCCCACGGTCCCGCTGCGCCGGCACGCTCTGGGCTCTAGTGCCCGCAGCTTGGCCCCAGTAGCCTCATCGCACACTCCTACGCGCGCAGGACGGGGGCTGGGATGGCGGCAGGGGACGAGGCCCGTCGACGGTACGCGGAACAGCTCCGGGGGACCGCTGCCCGCCGTGAGGCCATGCAGCACAGCGCCCGTGCGAACGCCCAGCCGTTCGTGGACCAGTGGTGCCGCAACCAGCGCATCGAGCCAGCACCGAAGGCGCTGGTGGTCTCCGTGGCCATGGTCGAGGAGGACCCCGGGTACAACGTGATGGAGCACGCCGTGGCCACGTGCATGTTCACCGTCGACGGCGTGAACCTGACTGCAAAGGTCAACGACGGGCCCCTCCCCCGCTACAGCGTCGGCGGCGTCTTCTACGGACACCACGAGATCCACGACCTGGCCCAGCTGGGCGGCATCCTGGAGCGTGAACGCGCCGACGCGCGCGCGGTCGACGCCGCGCGCGCGAAGCGGCGCCGAGGGCGTGTACGCGGATGGGCCGCGCTGGCGGTCCTCGTCGTGTTGGCAGCCGCTGCGTGGACGGCGTGGCAGCGCGCGCACCGCGTCCAGGCCGCGCCCGGGGAGATCACCGGGCTGTACGGCACCGTCCAGGACGCCCGGATTGTCGAGCTGGCCTGGCAGCCGACGCCTTGGGCGACTGGCGGCTACGACGTCATTGCGGACGGGTTCGGCGCCGAAGGCCTCAAGATCGTTGCGGCACCGAACAAGCCTGCCGCCCGCATCAAGCTGGATATGAGCCGGGGCCGGATGATCTCCGTCCGAGCCCGGCACGCCGGCCCGGACGGAGGCCCCGTCGGCCCGGACACCACGATCCTTTGCTATGAGGAAGGCCCCTGCCGCCCCCTGCCGTACCGGCGGTAGTGTGCCGCGCCCGAAGATCCCGCTCGAGCAGCGGTCGCCCGCCGGTGATGGGGGTGTGCGGGGTTGGTCGGTAGCTGGACGCGACGATGGTCGCGGGCATGGCCCAATCGACGTCAGGCTGATCGACCGACCGGCAATGACCTCGGGACGCGGTTCCGGCGCGCGGAAGATCCTCGCTCACGGGCGTGCGTCGCAATCCACGTCTCACAAGCGAGCCTTTCTGCTGCGACTGGGTCGACACCCCGCGGTCCCATGCATGCCCCTGACTTCAGTGATCAGTCGCCTGCTCGATATGACCAAGGCCTGCTTCGTTGATCGGCTGATACGACTTCACATGCTGCCTCCGACCGGCAACACGTAGCGCCTCTTCAAGGACTGCGACCACTCTGCTAACTCAGGCTCGCGGCTGCACGCCTGCGGGAAGTTCTCGTGAGACCAAAAGGCGACCGGGGTGCTCGGCCGGTACTCGGTGATCTTGTTAACGACCGCTCTGGCCGACTTGTCGTCGCCCCGACCGAGCACCACAGCGAGCACCCGCCCCACGCCAGGGCCGCTCCGCACGCCGCGACGACGGAGGGAGTCCGTCAGCGAGACGGACCGAAGGAACTGGCTGCCGCCGGCCCGGACGATGTCCTGCATAGCGCGCTCAGCGAGGCCTGCAGCCTGAAGATGTGCGGCGTATCGCTCCCACGTCATCTTCTTCGCCGAGAACGAGTCGGTGTACTTCACCTCGACCGTGACCAGCAGCCGCTGCCCATCGCTGAGCACGAGGTAGGCGGCGATATCGAAGCCGGACTGGTCGGCGGTGTGCAGTTCACGTGGCGGAAACCACTCGGCCTCTATGCCGTGCAGCGCATGGGAAGGTGTGCAGGCATCTTCGAGATATTCAAGCCCCAGCACGGCGCGGTGCGCACTGACGAGGCCGTGTCACCGCTCATTCTTCTCGAGCTGATCCTTATGTCACTATGCGTCGCGAGAGACGAACACGGGAGAAAGCAGTCTGGCAATGCCTGATGAAGAGTCCGATCGGACGCCCTGCCCCAAGTGCCGGCAGCTGGTGCTCCATGGCAGTGAGGATCTCCACACGCGCTTCTGCGTCGGCGTCAGGAGTGCCGGCGGTGGCGATCGCGCCAACGGCTCGCCCGCTCCGAGGAGCGAGCCCGTCCGTGCTGTTGTCGCGTGCGCGGTGTGCGGCAACAAACTCGTCTCTGAGGGTGCGTCCTCGCGTCCCAGTCGACACGCCGTGGGTGGTGTCGAGTGCCGTGGCGGTCAATTGCCTGGCCATCCGGTGGCCGATGGTGTTCAAGTCACCCGGCCTATCAACCACGTTCCTGCCACCGGTCGCTGGGAGGCGACTGGGGCTGCCGGGAGCGTGACGGCTCGCGCGACAACGCCTGGTCTTGGACGCAGGCCTTCCGTGCGTCATGCCGATGCTTCCCTACCCGCGTCATCAGTGTCGTCGCACGGTGGTAGCCGCGGCGTCATAGCGCGAGACTCCGCCCGTTCCAGTGTTCAAGCATCGGGTATCCACCGTCCGCTCGCCGCCGTCGCCAGCGTGCTGCTCCTGGTCGCGCTGTTCCGCTGGCCTTATGACTTCTACGTGTTCATGCGTTGGGCCGTATCAGCCATCGCCATCGCCATCGCCATCATGGGCTACCACCAAAGTGCAAACGACAACGAAGACCAGCTGTGGTGGACTCGTGTAGCCATCCCCTGCTTCGCCGTGATCGCCATCGTCTTCAATCCTGTGGCGCCCCTAGTCATGCACCGGGACTCTTGGGCGTCACTGGATCTAGCTGCTGCGGCCATATTCGCAACGGCGCTCTTCACACGCTTCGACGCTCCATCCGGCGCAACAATGTCGCATGCCAGCTCATGGCTCGTGAGGCCCAAGTCCGCATGCCAGTTCATGCTCTTCTTGGCCGTGGTTGCGGTCTTGATGTTCGGGGTTCAGGTGACCTCCGCGGATGGCGTCTATGGTGACGCCGACTGCTTTTCTCCCCTGCCGGGGGAATGCTAGAGGTCAGGCATGCCAACGGCCTAGGCGAGCTGCAACGTCCTCGAGCTCGGTTCTCGGGTCCCTTGGGAGGGCAACCGTCGTGCAGGTCGGAACGCAGTCGGCGGCCCGGCCCTCCGAGCTCAACGGTTCACCCACCGCCACGAAAAGTCGGCTGGTGCGGCTCCAATCTCCGACATAAATGAGTCGAGTCCATCGGGACGAGGAGGGTTTTGCTTGCTCGCAAGTTCGGGTGCGCAGACTTCCCAAGTGACGACCTTCTGGCTGTACGCAGCAATGCCGACCACTTGGGTCATCGTCTTCGCTGGGCCCGTCACCGAATCGGGGTACTCACCCTCCTTGTGCTTGGGCGTGTAGTTGGTGATGAACGTCTGTGTAACTGAGTCGATCGCCGTGTCTGAGCGGTTGTCGTAGGTCGTCGTCACCTCCACGCACGTCAGATCGGCCGACGGGTTCTGGAATGCAACGAGAGTCAACTCTCCTTGTGGCCTCCGCATCATGGGCGTCCCGGGAGCGAGGGCTGTCTTCTTCGCGGTTGGCGGTTCGACCGTCCGCGTGACGGTTGAATGCACCGTCTTTGTAACGGTCAGCGGTGTGGGGGCGACGGTAGAGGTCACAGTCACAGTGGTTGGTGACGGTGTGTCAGAAGCCACACTCGGCTGATGCCCGGAGTTGCCCAACCCCCAACCCACCATGCTGACAGCAGCGCTCAGGGGAAGCGCGATCCCCAACGCAATCCAGAGTCGCGATGAAGCCTTCGACACGATCCCCCCTACAGAACTTCCGCCGCATCATGATGGAAGCACATCTCAGGGGCACGCGAGGGCGGATTGCGGTTCGCTGCCTGTCCGGGGAGACGCGCTGTCGAGACTGAAGAGTCCTAGAGCAGCGTCCGTCGGGCTGGTATGGGCGTGGGGTCCGTACACGGCCCTAGACGGCATGGCAGCCGCCTCCGCTTGTGCCGGCGTGACGCGCCCCACAGCTGGCCGAGGACCTTGGGTCTGCTGCACGGATAGGTGACACCTGATCTGCGTCGATGTGTTTCGGCGCTGGAAGGATGTGCACCATGCCCAAGGCGTTTCCCAAGGAGTTCCGTCAGGACGTGATCCGGGTCTACCGCGACTCCGATGCATCGATGGCCCAGGTCGCGAAGGACTTCGGCATCTCGGCGTCGTGTCTGAAGCGGTGGCTGACGATCGACGAGCGCAGCTCATCGACTTCTGCCGGTTCGGGCCGGCGGGGCGATGAGTCCGATGCGTTGCGTGAGGCGACCAAGCGGATCAAGTTGCTCGAGCAAGAGAACGAGGTCCTACGCCGCGCCGCGGCCTACTTGTCCCAGGCGAACCTGCCGGGAAAATGATGTACCCGCTCGTCCGCGAGCTGGCCGACGACGGAATCCCCGTCACGGTGACGTGCCGGGTACTGAAGATCGCTCGCCAGCCCTACTACCGCTGGCTGGCGGGCCCGGTCACGACCGCCGAACTGGTCGCGGCGTACCGCGCGAACGCGTTGTTCGACGCCCACCGCGACGACCCGGAGTTCGGCTAACGGTTCTTGGTCGACGAAGCCCGCGACGCCGGCCAGGTCATGGCCGCCCGGACCGCGTGGCGGCTCTGCTCGCAGCTGGGCTGGTGGTCCGCGTTCGGGAAGAAGCGTGGCCGCAACGGCAAGAAGGCGGGTCCACCGGTCCATGACGACCTGCTCGCGGTCACCGACGCCAACGGCTGGACCCGGCACGAGTTCACCGCCCAGCGCCCAAACCAGCTGTGGCTGGCCGACATCACCGAGCACTGGACCGGTGAGGGAAAGCTGTACCTCTGCGCGGTCAAGGACGTCTACTCGGGCCGCATCGTCGGGTACTCGATCGACTCACGGATGAAGTCACGCCTGGCCGTCGCGGCCTTGGACAACGCCGTCGCCCGGCGCCGGGCCGAGGGCGCCGAGGTCGCTGGCTGTGTCCTGCACACCGACCGCGGGTCGCAGTTTCGAAGCCGGAAACTGGTTCGCACCCTGAACCGCCACACCATGGTCGGGTCCATGGGCCGCGTCGGTGCCGCTGGCGACAACGCGGCTATGGAGTCCTTCTTCAGCCTGCTGCAGAAGAACGTCCTGGACCGTCACCCGTGGGCCACCCGGCAGGAGCTACGCATCGCGATCGTGACCTGGATCGAAAGGACCTATCACCGCCGACGCCGACAAGCCGCACTCGGCCGATTGACCCCCGTCGAATACGAGCTGATCATGACTACGCCCGCCACCCAAGTGGCCTAACCGAAACTGTCACCCGTTCGTGCAGCAGACCCGTCAAGTGGCGGCCCGACTCAGACGCCACCCACAGGTTTGGGCCGTCTGTCTACCCCTCCACTGGGTCATTGACTGCGTGATCCCCTCGCGCGCAGGATCGGCCCAGTGCTTGGGCCACTAGCCTCGGCGCCGCTACGAAGGGACTCGCATGAGTGCTTGGCTGAGGCAGATCCGCATGATCGCTGTACTACTCGTCGGAGCTCTAGCGGTGACGCTGAACGTTGCGTCGAGTGGGCCCGCTCATGCCATTGCTGGTGGACAAGCACAAACAAGCGTGTCCCAACCCTTCGTCGTTCTGATTCACGTGCCAGCGCCAGCGCCCGCAAACTATGAGGTGTGCACCGGAACCGTCATCGCCGACCGTTGGATCCTCACGGCCGCACATTGTGTTTTCCAGGGTGGAGTTATTGGCGGCAAACGGTGGGCCAACGCGGACGTGCATGTACGCGTAACTCAAGGGGTGATCGGTCAGAGTGCCTCATGGACGTCTTTGGCCGACAGCGTCGTGCCGGACCCTCAGGCATATGACAGTCCTGCTGGGGACGTAAACCGTCCATTTCACGATCTTGCTTTAATTCATACGGCCGGAGTCATGCCTTCGTGGATTATGGCGGTACCAATCGCGCCTTCATCGACGCCAACCGTCGGCAATCACGGGACCATTCTTGGATACGGCGCTCTGGGTTCAAACCGGTTGCCGAACTATGCCGTGAAGACTCCAGACGGTGACCAGACGTACGCGAGTTGCCCGTACTCCAACTTGGGCAACCTGTGCTCGAAGGGGGTTTCTTCGTCGATACGTCCTGGCGATTCAGGGGGCCCAATGCTGATGTGGTATCGGGGTGGGTGGCAACTCGTTGCCGCCACCTCAAGAAGCGACAACGCGCACTGGACCTGGGGGGCACCGGTTAGTGCATCAGGCGACCGGGCTTGGATAAATCAAACGACTGGCGCTCCGCTTTCAGCTGGCGGGCTGGTGCGAGACGGCGTGTCCGGGAGAGTCTGGCAAGTCGGGGCCGACGGGTACCGACACTGGGTGCCCAACACAACCGAGCTGGCATGCTTGACCGCCAAAGTCGGGCAGCCACGGTCGTTGACGCTGAGGACTATTCAGTCAGTACCCGATTACACAGGCGATTGGGCACCCCACTGCACGCCGCCGCCTCCGCCGGTGGGTTCTGTCTCCATCGATTGGAGCACGGCACATCCCACGTGGATCACGATGACGACCAGCGGGTTCAACGCCGGTAGCTACCAGTACACGTGCAACTTCGCGAGTGGTGGAAACCAGACCTTCACAGTGATACTGGCAGGCGGTACACAGACCTTCGACAACGGCCAGACCTGCTACGACGACATCCCCGGCGATCAGGTGTGGGTGACCCTCGGCGGAGCTACTTCGAACACCCTCACCGTCGGATCACCGCCTCCACCGCCAGCTCAAACGTGGACCGAGACCGTGGGCGGTGATGCTAAGAGCTGGACCAACTACACGAACGCGGGCGGGGCGCAGGGTCCGACCATCCCTGCCTTCACGAGCGTGCAGATCGCGTGCGCCCTCGAGGGGTTCCGCGTCGCAGACGGCAACATCTGGTGGTACCGAATCGCATCCAGTCCCTGGAATAGCGCCTACTACGTGAGTGCCGACGCGTTCTACAACAACGGCGCCACGTCGGGCCCCCTTACGGGGACGCCCTTTGTGGACCCCGCCGTGGCTCATTGCTAACCGTCCGGCGGTACGAGTGTGCATCATCTTAGGTGACGACGAAGAGAGCGGGATCAGTCACACGCACGCGTCCCGGTCCGGCTACAGCGTCTCGACTACGGAGGGTAGGGGATGTCAGACGGTACGGGTGTCACTAACCTCGTATCGAGCACAGGTCGGAATTGGCCCCAGAATGCCGATTCCGCTGCAGGCCGAGCGGTCTTCCTGGAATGCCCTCGCATCACTTTGGGCCAATTTCCCTGTCAGCAGAAACCCATGGCCCAATTCGAACAGCGTGACCGTCACCGCTCGGTGCTGTCAGCGCCGCGTTGACGGCACCGAGCGGTGATCGAATAATCCTATCCATCAGGTCATTGAGGAAAATCATGAACAGTCCACGCCTGTCGGCCATTCGACCCCCATCTCCTACCGGGCGGACCTCAGGTCAAGGAGCTCGCATCCCGGCTCGGAAGATCGCCGTAAGCGCTGCTCTGGTCGGCGCACTAGCGCTGAGCACCGCCCCTGCCGCCCAGGCGGCCGTGGGCGCTCAAGGCAACTACATCAATTCGCTCAGCCGGTACGGCCATTTGAAGGATGGCGGCGCTAGGGTGCGCGTTCAGGCAACCGTAAGCTGCGCCGCTAGCAATGGGTGGACCAACCTTCAGCTCCAGCTAAGTCAGAGCATTGGCGGGACTGTCTATACAGCGGAGAACAACCGCGACAACGAATGGTCGTCCCCTTTGCTCGTCTGTGACGGTGCCCCTCACGTTGTAGGCATGTACATCTGGGCGGCGAGTGGGCAGCCAGCGTTCCACACAGGCGCGGCAACGCTGCGAGCGAACCTGGGCGGCTACCGTTCCAATGACACTTACTTCTCTTACAACACGAGCAAGTCGATCACCATCAAGGCGACCTGATGGCCACCCGGACTGCGCAGGTAGGGCCCCCATGCCGGCGCAGGATCGCTGAGACGGAGCGGGCCGGGATCCCGGAGCTCGGGGCCGATCCAGACCTGGTCGCGCCGTACGTCCAGGCGAAGACGCTCGGCCGCGTGCGCCGTGCGTAACCGACGTGGCCGCGAGGACCGATCGAGCAGCCCGGCGGGGCCTTGGGTGCGGAACCGGGCCACTCAGCGGTGGGCGCACTGACGAGAGATGCCCAGTTCCTCAGCGACGTGGGCGACCGGCAGTGGAGGTCCCCACCACCGTCGACACCATGACCCACCTCGGTGCCGACGGACTACCCCGCAGATGGCATGCCCTCGGTGATCGTCAGGCCATCACCCGCAGCGACACCCACTACGTCATGGGCATCTTCACCAGCGGCTACGTCATGCACCAGTACCGCGAATGGCTGCTGACCACAGTGGCGAACATCCTCGACGACTACCTGTGCATCAGCTCCGCCGGCCTCCTCCGTGGTGGCGCTGTCGCCTGGGTCGAGGTCAGCGTCCCGCAGAGCATCACTACGCCGGAAGGCGTCACCTTCCGCCCCAACCTGCTGGCCACCACATCGTTCGACGGCTCCATCGCCACCACGTTCAAGCGCACCATCACCGACACCGTCTGCGACAACACCCGCGACCTTGCCCTCGCTGAACCCGGCCAGCAGTACAAGGTCAAGCACTCGCGGCACTCCCACGCCCGGCTCGGCGAGGCACGACAAGCGTTGGCGATGGTCCATACCCTCGCCGACGACTTCTCCCGAGAGGTCGCCCAGCTCTGCGCCACGCCAGTCGCACCAGCTGACTGGTCAAGCCTTCTTGACCTGATAGTTCCGCGATCCGATAGCGCCGGTGACCCCCTGACGGGACGAGCACTCACCCTGGCCGAGAACAAGAGGACCACGCTCGAACGGCTGTACGCGTACGACGAGCGAGTCGCGCCTTGGGCGGGAACGGCTCACGGTGCGCTCCAAGCGGTGAACACCTACGAGCACCATGAGGGCATCGTCAGGGGCACCAGTCGGGCGGAGCGCAACATGCTGCGAACGATCACCGGAGACTTTCGAGACCTCGACCGGGACACATGGCGACAGCTATCACGAGTGCTCGGCGTATAGGCGCTACTGGAGCCCCCTCCCGCCACGGCGGGAGGGGGCTCCCGTGGCCTTCCTGCGTTTGCGGCGCAGAACGACCAGCGACGGAAACACTCGCTAGACCGCCAACGACCCGGCTCCCGTGTGGGAGAACGCCGCGGGCCTGACCAACCGGTTCGCCATGTCTTTCGTCCGCGCATGGACAGTGAAGGGCGTCTCCGCCCCCCGTAGCTGAGTATCCGCACACGAAGGCCCGCACCCCGGCTGCGGGGTGCGGGCCTTCTGTCTTTCCTGCTGGACCTACCCTGAGCGGGGAGTCTGGGCGGTGCTCACTTCAGCACCTTGTCGGCCGCGTAGGTCGCCTCGGCCTTGGTGAAGCCCTCGCCGGCGCTGGAGGACAGCTGGTGGATCAGGCCGGCGCGGGACATCGGCATGGTCTGCTGGTAGCTCTCGGCCGCCTCGACGGCTTCCTTCTTCCAGTTGGGCTTCAGGTAGTTGACCGCGAAGGTGGCGTCCGCCTTCGTGTAGCCCTCACCGGCCGACGACGACAACTGGTGAATGAGCCCCTGCTTGGAGAAGCCGCTCATGTCGAGGTAGCTCTGCGCCGAGCGCACGGCGTTGGCCTGGGTCTTGGTCATCTTGGGCTTGGCCGGCGCCTTGGGCTTGGCCGACGCCTTGGGCTTGGCGTTGCCCGCAGGCGCAGCAGCGCTGGAAGCCTCCTGGTCCGCGACCAAGTCGGTGCCGGTGGTGGCTGCACCGCAAGCACTCAGGGTAAGGGCGGCGGCTGCCGCGGTGATGGCTAGGGGGATGCGCATGATGGTCTTCCTGTACTCGGAGGGTGTAGGTCCTGTATTGGCCTGGCGGGGCACGGTCGGCAGTAGTACCCCGGGTCGTGGCAGGGGGTGGGTTCCATGTGGACCGTGTCGTTTGGTCCAGGGACGCCGGCCATCGTCCCAACGGGCGGTCAGTTGCCCATTCGCCTGCGAGGCCGGGTCTTGAGTCGGCAGACTCGGGCCGGCAGTGGAGTCCGCCCCGAGCGAACGGCCCTCCCTGCGCCATGACAGGGACGGGGAGGCAGGCGGATGCGGCGTCGTGTGTGGGTGGTGCTCATCGTCGCGTGTCTGGTGTCGATGGGCGTTCCGACGCCGGCGCTGGCGGCCACACCGACGGCGGTGTCAGGTTGGTCGACCACGGCGACCAGCGCGGCGGTGGGGTACGTCATCAAGGACGCCGTCTCCGTCAAGACCGGAGCCTCGTACTCGGCGCGATCGGTCGTCGTGCAACGTCGACCGTCCACGTCGGCAACGTGGTCGACGGTCGGGACGGGGACCACGAGCAGCTCTGGGGCCTACACAGCGGCCTACGCGGTTCCCGGCACCGGGGTCTGGTACTTCCGGCTGGCCGTCAAGGGAACCGCCGCTGCGTCCGCCTTCACGACAGGCGCTCGGAAGGTCACAGGCGTCGCGGGCGTCGCAACGACCATCACAGGGTGGACCGCGACCGCCACCAGCGCCGCCCCCGGCTATGTCATCCGAGATGCGATCTGGGTCAAGACGGGGACCGGGTATCCGAACCGTGCGGTGAGTGTCCAGCGGCGGCCCTCGTCGTCGACCGTGTGGACGACGACTGCGACCGGCACGACCACCAGCACAGGGGCTTATACGGCGTCCTATGCGGTCCCGGCCGCAGGCACGTGGTACTTCCGGGTTTACGTCCCGGCGACCGTTGCAGCGTCGTCGGCGACCAGCAGCGCACGCACGGTCACGGGCGTCACCGGCGAAAGCACGTCGGTGGCCGGGTGGGAGACCAGGTCAAGCGCGGTCCCGGTGGGGTCCACCGTGACCAACGACGTCTCCATAAGGACAGGCAGCCGGTACGTTGTCCGCACCGTGAGCATCGAGCGCCGACCCGCCAGCGCCACTACGTGGTCGACCGTGGCCACCGGGGCCACCACCGCGACTGGGGCGTACCGGGCGTCCTACACGGTTCCGTCCTTGGGGGCCTGGTCCTTCCGCCTTTCGGTGGCGCCCACGCTCACAGCCGCGGCGACGACCACCACAGCGCGCGAAGTGACCGGATGGGCAGCACCCAGGATTGGTGGCATCACACCGACGGTCGGACCGACGGCCGGCGGCGCCGCTGTGGTGATCACCGGCACGGACCTGACCGGCGCCACTGCGGTCTCCTTCGGGGGCACGGCTGGGACCGGGTTGCGCGTCACGGGCGCCACCTCCCTGACCGTCACCACGCCGGCGCACGTCGCGGGGACGGTCCCGGTCACGGTCACGTCCGCTGGTGGCGTCAGTAACTCTCTGAGCTACTCGTACGACGCCCCGCCTACCCCGCCGCCCCCGACAGTCACAACCGTCAGCCCCGGAGCTGGGGACCCAAGCGGCGGCACGCTCGTGCACATCACAGGCACGGAGCTGACGGGAGCCACCGCTGTCTCCTTCGGCGACGCGGCGGGGACCGGGTTGACCATCACGGGCCCGACCTCCCTGACGGTCACCACGCCCGCGCACGTCGCGGGCACGGTACCGCTCACGGTGACGACCCCTGGTGGGGTCAGTAACTCCTTGGAGTACGTGTATGTGACGCCGGCGGCGCAGCCGGTGGTCACCGCGGTGTCGCCTGACAGCGGAGACGTCAGCGGTGGGACGGTTGTGCACATCGAGGGAACGGGTCTGACCGGCGCCACGGCTGTCCTGTTCGGCGCGGAAAGGACGTCCGGATTCAGCATTGAGTCCGACCGGGAGATCATCGTGAACAGCCCCGCGATGGAAGGTCCCGCCCAGGTCCACGTGCGGGTGGTGACACCGGCTGGCACCTCCACCGACGGCCCCGCGGATCTCTTCACCGTGCTCGCCGCACCGACGGCCGTCACGCCCACCCCCGCCTCGGGGGACACGTCAGGGGCCACCCTCGTCACGCTCACCGGCGACGAGGTGGGGCAGGCCGTGAAGGTCCTGTTCGGCACGCGTGAGGCGAGGATCGTCTCGGTGGTTTCCGACAGCGAGATCATCGTGGAGACGCCGCCGGCGAGCACCGTCGGACCCGTCGTCGTTAAGGTCTGGACGGCCCAGGACACCTCGCGTGCCGGGGCCACCGGGCTCTTCGCCTACGAGGGCGCCTGCGGGACCGAGTACCAGGCCATCGTCGACGTCTCGGGCACGCTATCCAGCGACCGGGTGTGGTCGCCGGAGTGTGCTGGTGTCTACAGGCTGCAGGGACCCGTCACCGTCGCTACTGGCGCGTCGCTGAGGGCCGAGGGCGGCACGACCATTGCCGCGGATGCCAACGCTTCCCTGCAGGTGGCAGGAACCTTCGCGACCACTGCGGCCGGAACCCCGGTGATCCTGACCTCAACCGGCGACCCCAGCATCGGCCTCACGGCGTCCGACCCCGGGGCGGCGCTCCCGGCGTATTGGGGCGGCCTCAGCGTCCTGGCTGGGGGCACGGCCCAGATATCCGGCGCGGCCCTGCGATGGGCCCAGACCGGGGTGACCGTCCAGGCGGGCGGTAGCGCAGTGGTCACCGGGTCCCGGCTGAGCGACAACGCCGTGGCGATAGTGGTGGTGGACGGCGCGACCGGCATCCTGCGCTCCACGACGGTCGCCGGGTCGGGACGCGGAGTCGTCACCACTGCGGACTCGACGGTCACGATCGACGACGCCACGTTCACCGGGCTGCAGACGGCCGTCACCCTCGGCGGTCCCGGTGCGACGGTGTCGAACTCGCGGTTCGACTCGATCCAGGCCGACACCATCTCCGTGGAGTACTCCCCGGTCGACCCGACGTCGTTCTCGCAGGGCAACGAGGCGACCAGCTCGAGGATCAACGGGGTGCACCTGCGCAACCCGGTGTTCGAGGACGGCGCCCGCCTTTTCGGGCGCCCCGGCTGGGGACTGGTGGTCACCAACAGCTACGGCTATGGCGGGTCAGGCGTTCCAGCACCGAACGTCCCCTCGGGCAGCACCGTGACCGTTCCCGCCGACGCCGTGGTGAAGTTCGCCTACTTCGACCACTGGCCCAACTACAGCGAGGTCGGTGACCTGAGAGTCGCTGGGACGTTGAACGTGTACGGGACGCTGACGAAGCTGACCGACGACGACGCCGGAGGGTCGATCGCCGCTCCCGGGACGTACAACGACCCGCTGTGGGGCGGTGCCCACTTCTCAGGCGTCCACGTGGTCGACGGTGGAGTTGCTCGGGTACTGCCAGGGTCCCGCCTGCGATACGGCGCCTCCGCCCTGACCGTGGCTAGCGGTGGATCGGCGGTGGTCTCGGGCAGCGAGCTGAGCGACGTCGGGACCGGAGCCACCTTCGAGTCCGGCGCCTCGGGGACCGTCGAGGACACCTTGTTCGAGCGGGGGACCACAGGTCTCAACATCCCCTCGGGCGCGGACGTCGTGGTGGACCACAACCGCTTCTCCGGCCTGCAGACCGGGGTGTACCTCGCCAACCCCTCCACCAACGTGACCAACTGTGCCTTCGACGCCATCAGCGGCGACACGATCTCGGTGGTGATGGGCGAGGCCTTCGACCCGGCGAGGTTCTCGCAGGGCAACGTCGCGACCAACTCCCGGATCAACGGCGTCTACCTTCACAACCCAGTCTTCGCGGACGGCGCCCGGCTGTTCGGTGGGCCTGGCTGGGGCATGGTCGTCACGAATACCTACCCCTACGGTGTGCCCTACGTGCCGCCCCCGAACGTGCCGGCTGGAAGCACGGTCACGGTGCCTTCCGGTGCTGTCGTGAAGTTCGCCTACGCTGACCACTGGCCCAACAACGCCGAGGCCGGTGAGCTGCGGGTCGCCGGGACCTTGAACGTCTACGGGACGCTGACCAAACTGACGGACGACGCGGCCGGCGGCCCTATTGCCGAACCAGGCACCTACCAGGACCCGAGATGGGGCAACCACTTCGGGGGCGTACGCGTACTGGACGGCGGTCACGCGACGCTTCTCGGTGCCAGCGTGCGTTACGCCACCGCCGGGGTGGCCGCGACCGCCGGCGGGGCTGTGGCCGCCAGCGGGTCGACCTTCGTCGAGAGTGCGACCGGGATAGCCGTTGAGGACGGTGCCACCGCAAGCGTCGTCGGCGTCGCGTTCGAGGGCGGTGGTACGGGCCTGGCGATCGGTCGGGGCGCGCGAACGACCATCACGGACGACAGCTTCACGCGGATGGTTACCGGTATCTCGCTGTCCGAGCCGTCCACCTACGTCGTCGACTGCACGTTCGAGATCATCAGCGGTGACACCATCGCGGTGAACGTGACCGAGCCGTACGATCCCATCAGGCTGGCCCAAGGGAACACAGCGGTCGACTCCCGCGTCAACGGGGTCCAGCTCAACGACACCGTCTTCGCCGATGGCGCGACCCTGTTCGGTGGTGCTGGCTGGGGCCTGGTCCTGAGCTACACCTCCGGGAACTGGTGGAGCCCCAAGCCCACCGTGACGGCCGTCCCCCTGGGCAGCAGCCTCAGCGTGCCCGCCGGCACCGTGGTCAAGGCGTCGGGCGACCGACCCATCCGCATCGAGGGGCAGCTCAACCTCGGTGGCACCCCCGATGCGCCGGTGGTCTTCACCTCCTGGCGCGATTCCTTGCCCGGTGGCACCACGGCGGGTGACCGCATCGATCCCACGCCCGGTGACTGGCGCGGCCTCGCCTTCGCAGACGCCAAAGCAGACACCCTGATAGAAAACGCGGTCTTCCGCTACGCCAGTGTCGCGATCGACATCGGGAGCCTTTCGGGCATGGCAGTCAACCGGACCCAGTTCGCCTACAACGCCCAGGCCTTCGCGGTCGCGTCCACAGCCGACAGCCTCGGGTTGGACCTCCCCTGCGTCCCGCCCTACTCCTCCTTCGTGACCGGGCACGACAACTACTACGGGGCCTTCGGGGCAGCGGGGGTACCTGTCGACCTCGTCCAGCTCATCGGGGGCCGTGTGCCGGAGGGCAACGAGAAGGCGCTCTTCGACGAAATGACGCAGATGTACAACGTCAGCGGACCTGTGAGCGTCGGCGACAACACGATTCCCTGGGCGGAGTACTCCTGCCCTCTGACCGCTGACTTCATCCCGTTCCCGGTCACGCCGATCCTGACGCCGGTGGTCCCGTTCTCGGCCCCGCCCTTCCCGGAACTCGCCGAAACCATCTGACCCTCAGAGCGTCGCCGCCTCCATGGACCCCTGGCACGCTCGCTGCTCACCTTGACCAGCACCTCAGTCAGCTCACCGGCAGTGACGTCGGTATCGGCTTCCTGCGAGAGGCGCGGGACCGGCGGCGGCAAGCACCCGCTCTGCCGGCCCCGGGACGGCGCAGCCGTCAGGGAAGGGCGCGCTGCGACCTCCGCTTCTCCCGCAGCTCGGCCTTGAGAAACTCAGGTTCCCGGCGCAGCGATACCCGCCAGACCCCGCGGCCATCGTGGGCGGTCCAGCAGCCGGACCCGGCCCACGTGACCCAGCCCCTGTCGGCAAGGGCTTGCGCCCAGTCCTCCATGCTGACGCCATCTTCGGGGTCCCAGTCATGAAGTAGGTATTGCCACAAGCCCGCCATGCGGTCAGGCTATGGAGCCCTGGTGACAACCCAGATGATGCGTGGGCACGGCACCCAACGCGACGATTGCCGCTCACAGAGCCCACCAACCAGCCCGGCCCCGAACGGCGCCGGGAGATGAGAACGGCATGCCTTGGTTGTCAAGCCGTGACGGCACCCAAGCCAACCGGGCAGGCAACGTCGGCCACACCCGGTCAGTTCGACCGCGCCCCAGGGCTGGCTGGCTGGCGACGTCCGCGCTGGACGCGCTAGGTAACCATGGCGGTTGTAAGAGCGCGTGAAACGACCTCAGGCAGGTGCACTATGCGCCTCCAACCTCGTCACGGGAAGGCGATGACGGCCGCCCTCGTCACCAGGGGAAGCATCACCTACACGGAACCGCCCCGGCCGTCGTGGCCGGGGCGGTTCCGTCGGCACCTGCCCGACGATTTACTCGGCGAGCTTGGCGATGGCCTGCGCCCACAGGAAGTGCTTGTTGGTGCCGAGGTCTCGGACGGTCTTGATGTTGAACGCGGCCTTGAGGTGCTCTGCGTCCCCCGGGCTGACTCCCTGCAACGCGTCAACTGGCGCGTCCGCCAGCTCGCTGATGCTCACCGTCTCGAACGCCTTGTCGACCTTGCCTGCGATATCACCCATCGTCTACTCCCACCGAGCTCGGGCGCGCCCGGGGGGCGCGCGGTCGCTCATGACTACCACCGAACCCATCAGCGCGCTAGGAAAGACGTGCATCAGCAACCCGGGCACGTCGGGTGTATTTGTCTACACCGCGATCAGCTCGAGAGCTGCTACCCAGCGCTGATCGAGGATCCCAGCACCAACGGCTTCCTGTCAGGTGGTGTCAGGGGGTGTCCGGGGGAAGTGCCAGCTGACCCTCTACCGCGTCGCCGCCCTGCTTGACCTGGGCGGCGAACTTGCCTCCCGTGCGCTCGTCGATGAGCCCTTCCCCCGCATCCACGGCGGCCTTTGCCTGGTCGGGGTGCTCGCTTGCGAGCTTCTTGGCATCGTTGACAATCTCGTTGAAGTCCATGTGGACACTCTCCTCGAATCGCATCACGACGACAAGGCGGTTGCACTGGAAGCCGCCCCGACGCCAAGCAGAATGATGCGCCCGGTATTTGGGAATGCCCACTAGGGCAAGGCAATTGGGGCCGCCAACCCCGTACAGCGGGAGATGAGGACCAGGCGACGCAGGACCCTCGACACCCTCCTCACGGCGGCCGGCTGCATCATGGCCACGGCCCTCCTGGTCGCAGGCGGACTGCGACCTGGGCCAGCAACTTCGTGACGGACAACGTGCACAGCCAGCTCGCCGACCAGAAGATCACGATGCCGTCCGGCAAGGCGATCGAGGACCCGGCGATCAAGCCCTACCTGTCGCAGTACGCCGGCCAGGAGCTGACCACCGGCGCCCAGGCCAAGGCCTT